>JADGGF010000402.1 GCA_019690055.1 Micromonosporaceae bacterium | reverse complement strand
TCGTGGGCCTGCTCGCCGCGGCGGCCGTGGCCCGCTGGGCGCCGCGCTGGTCGCCGTACGCGACCGCGGCCATGGTCCGGGCCCGCCTCCGCTGACGCCGGCCCCGTCGGCGACGCCGGCCGCGCGGGAACCGGGGCGAGCTGAGCAGGAACCGGGCGAGCGGCTGAGCACGAGCGCGTGCCAGTGGTGACGGGGGAGACCTGTGTTCCGTATTCAGCAGCGGCCACAACGCCTTGTGCCGTCAGCATTTCAGACTGGCCGCACGGCGCCGGTGGGTGCGGTAGCGTGACGCCTTGATCGGGCTCTGTACGGGCCGACACGGGGGCCAAGCGGGTGCAGTACCGGTCACGACGGTCCCAGCGCCGTACGGGGCGACACAGGAATGGGGGACTGCAATGAACAAGAGCGAGCTCATCGAGCGCGTGACCGGACGCCTGGGTGACCAGAAGGCGTCGAGCATCGCCGTGGACGCGCTGGTGACGGAGATCCAGAACGCGGTCACCATGGGCGACAAGGTGAACATCAGCGGCTTCGGCGTTTTTGAGAAACGGGACCGGGCACCGCGGGTGGGGCGCAATCCCCGGACCGGTGAGCCCATCGAGGTCCAGCAGACCTCGGTCCCGGTGTTCCGTCCCGGACAGACATTCAAGACCCTCGTCGCCAGCGGCAAGACGCCGCGCGGCGCGCAGGCGCAGACCAGCCGGAGTCAGGCCGGCCGCGCGCAGCCGGCCCGGAGCAGCCGTACGCAGACCACCCGGGCGCAGACCAGCAGCCGGGCTCAGTCGTCGCGGGCCCAGTCGTCGCGCGCGCAGAGCAGCTACGCCCGTAGTCGCGGGGCGCAGAGCAGCTACGCCCGTCAGGGGGCTTCGCAGCGTCAGTCCGCTCGGGCGCGGACCAGGTAGGGACCGATCGCGCCGACCGGGGCGCCGCCACCGCGTGTGGCGACGCCCCGGTTGATGCACTGCAGGTGCCCTGAAGATGACTTCTTGGGCACTCCGGTGTCCTCGAGGTGCCCTGGATGTGACTTCTTGGGCACCCCGCGTGTTATGACGCGAGCGGGCCAGGGCCGTGGCCGCCGTCGCTCTCGACGAACGTGCCCTGCGGCCCGGCGGGCGGCGGCAGGTGGACCGGCGGACCCGGTACCTTCGCGCCCGGCACGCCGTTCACCGATTCGGTCGAGTAGGCGAAGGTGAGCATCGCGAACGCGATGAGGTCACTGTTCACCTCGAGCGCGTGTGCGTCGATGTTGTCGATGTCGTCGCAGGCGAGGTGGTAGCACTGGTCGAACTGCTCGTCGACCGCGCCGCCCCAGATCGCCTGCTGCTGCGCGGTCTTGATCTCCTCGGCACCGGTGAACAGACCGGAGGACGGGATGCCGTTCAGGATGAACGCCTCGTAGTCGCTGCGGCCGGAGAACTCGGTGTCGTCGTACGGCTCACCGATCATCGTGTAGTAGGCCTCGTACACGTCCTCGATGGCCGCGGAGCCGGGCGGCACGGGTACGGGCGCCGGGAAGGTCGACTCATCGGCGTCGTAAACCATAAATATGTAGTTTGGCGAGCCGACCATGTCGTAGTTCATGTAGAGCGCGATCTTGCTCCGCTCGGCCGGGGACAGGCTCTCCACGTAGGCCGTCGAGCCGACCAGGCCGGCCTCCTCGGCGCCCCACCAGGCGAAGCGCAGCGTGTTCTGCGGCTTGAGGTTCGCCATCATCAGCGCCGTCTCGAGCAGAGCCGCCGCCCCGGAGCCGTTGTCGTTGATGCCGGCGACTTCGGCGTCCAGGTGGGCGCCGGCCATCACGACGTTGTTTGGGTTCTTTCCGGGCTTCTCGGCGATGACGTTGACCGAGGTCCGGGTTTCGGGCTGGCGTGTCTGGACGTGCGCGGTGCTGCCGGCCTGGGCGAGCGCCTGGCCCTGGGCGAAGCTCGCGCCGACCACGGGGATGTCGGCGACGAAGTCGCCCAGCGTGCCGACGATCAGGCCCTGGCGATCATTGGTGGGGGCGTCGCCCTGGTTGAAGATGATCACTGCCTCGGCCCCGGCCGTCTGGGCGTTGCTCGCCTTGTCGGCGAAGAGGCAGCCACCGCGTTGGATCAGGGCGATGTCGCTGTCGCCGCTCCAGTCCGCCGACGCGAAGTCGGCGGCCTCGCAGCCGCTGGTCGAGGTGATCGGGTCGGCCAAAGCGAGATCGACTGGAATCACATTACCGGTGACGTCACCACCGCCGCTGCCGGTGAAGGGGCCGCTCGGGTACTCCTCGTCAACCGGGGTGAGCTGCCGCAGCAGGGCGGGGAACTGGAACACGAACTCGAATTGGTGCAACGTCACCTGGTAGCCGGCGTTCTCGAGCAGACCGGCGACGTAGTCGACGCTCGTGTCGTAACCCGCCGTGCCGGCGCGGCGGCTGCCGGGGAAGAACTCGTCGTCGTTGGCGTCGGCGATCGCCTGGAACGCCTCCAGATGCTCCATGACCCCGTCGAGGGTCACGCACTCCAGCAGCTTCGCGTACGTGTTGTTGTTGCGGTTCTCGCAGGCGGCGCCGGAACCGAGAGCGTCGGCGGCCGGCACTGACACCAGGGTGAGCGCGACCAGAGATCCGGCTCCCGCGGCGGCCACCAGCAACCTCCGACGCCGCTTGGTCTGTGCAACTCCAGCCATGTGGACTCCTTTGTTCCTCGGCTGCGCCCCGTACGACAGGTGCGTGGGCCGACATCACTCTCGTGGAGTGATCGGCGCCACAGTCTCGTCGAGGACCGGTTCCGTCAAGGGCAGTGATGTCCCTGGCCATGGGAAAGTCTCCGGTTGTGGCCAGCGAATGTCCCCACCTCGCAGGGGCTGAGTTGATCTAGAGGGTCCTTCGGGCCTGGGATCGGGGTTGCGAACCGATCCGATCAACCAGCCCGAAGGACTGCCTCTATTGAAGACTGCGAGGGAAGAGTTGGACATCATCAACGCGTACGAGGAGACGGGCAGCTTGCGTGCCGCGGCGGCGTTGTGCGGCACGACGCATAAGACGGTCAAGCGTGTGCTTGAGCGTCGAGCGGCTGGGCAGCGTCCGGGGCGGCGTCGGGCGCCGCGGCCGGGGCTGGCGGATCCGTTCACGGATCTGATCTACCGGAAGGTGAAGGCGACCGATGGTCGGATCACGGCGAAGCGGTTGCTGCCGCTGGCTCGGGCGGCTGGCTATGCCGGTTCGCCGCGTACGTTCCGTCGCGCGGTGGCGGCGCAGAAGGTGTTGTGGCGTAAGCATCGTCGGGTCTTTCGGCCGTGGGTGCCGGAGCCGGGCCAGCACCTGTTGATCGACTACGGCACGATCACCAGCGGCCCGAACGCGGGGCTGAAGATCTTCACGGCGGTGCTGGCCTGGTCACGGTGGCGGTTCGTGCGGTTCTGCCGGGACGAGAGCCTGGAGACGACGCTGCGGCTGCTGGCCGAGTGCTTCGAGGCTGCAGGTGGGGTGCCGGCGGTGGTGCTGGCCGACCGGATGGGCTGCTTGAAGGGCGGTGTGGTCGCCAACGTGGTCGTGCCGACCGCCGCGTACGTGCGGTTCGCGACCCACTACGGGTTCCGGCCTGACTTCTGTGAGGCCGCCGACCCGGAGTCGAAGGGTGCCGTGGAGGCGCTCGTGCGGTACGCGAAGTCGGACCTGGTCGTGCCGGCCGACGACTTCGCCGGCGACCTGGCCGCCGCCAACGCGGCCGCGATCGCGTGGTGCGCGCAGGTCAACGCGGCGGTGCACTCGGAGATCGCCGCGATCCCGGACGAGCGGCTGGCCGTCGAGCGGGACGTGCTGCGGGCGTTGCCGTCGCTGCGAGCGACGATGCGGCTCGGGGTGGCGCGCAAGGTGGACAAGCTGTCCACGGTGCGGATCGGCTCGGCCCGCTACAGCGTCCCCCACATGCTGCGCGGTCAGCTGGTTGACGTGACCACCGCCGACGACCGGGTCCAGGTCTGGCACCAGGGCGAGCTGGTCGCCGAGCACCGACTCGTTCCACCCGGCTCGTCGTCCATCGTGGACGAACACTACGACCGGCCCAAGCAGGCGCCGGTGCGGGCGGTTCGGCCCCGCACCAAGGTCGAGCAGCAGTTCCTGGCCCTGGGCGAGGACGCGGTGGCGTTCCTACGCGCCGCCGCCGCGGCCGGCACCCCACGGCTGCCCGCCCACCTCGCCGCGATCACCGCCCTACGCGACGCGCACGGCCACGAAGCACTCGCAGCGGCGTTGCGCCGAGCCGTGCAGTTTCGCCGGTTCACCGCAGACGACGTGCGCTCGATCCTGGCCGCCGGCCCGGCCGCCCCCACCCCAACCCCGGCCGGGAGCGTGCTGGACCTGACGGTGCCGGCGGTGCCGACCCGCACCCTGGCCGACTACAGCGTCGAGCTGCTGCGGGAGGTGGCGTGATGACCCGCACCACCGTGGCGCCGCCCGCCCCACCGGCCCCGCTTGCCGCCGACCTGGTCGACGGGCTGCGCCGGCTCAAGCTCG
>JADGGF010000401.1 GCA_019690055.1 Micromonosporaceae bacterium | reverse complement strand
GGAAAGGGGGCGCGCCCGCCCGCGCCCCCCGCCGGCGCCCGGGCGGGGCGGGGCGCCGCCGCTGGGGCTCACCGGCCCGCTCGGGCTGATCGGGGCTGTGCCCCGCGGCGGGCTGAGCGGTTCGGCGCCGTGGCTCCCGTAGCTCGCGCGACCCGAGGCGGCGCCGTAGGCCGAGTCGCCGTGCGACGAGTCACGCCCGTACGACGAGTCACGGCCGTACGACGAGTCACGGCCGTACGACGCGTCGCCGTAGGGGGCGCCGTACGGCGGCGTGCCGTAGGCGGCCTCACCGTACGGAGCCCCGTACACGGGCTCCTCGGGGGGCGGCGCGGGCCGGGCCGATCCGACCGCCGACGCGGAGCCGACGGACGCACGGCCGACGGACGCCCGGCCGACGCTCGTGGTGGGCTCGGAGTAGTCCTGCCCTTCGCGCCCGACAACGGCGCGACCAACCGAGGCGCGGCCGGACACCGGCCGGGTCGGCGGTTCGGAGTAGCCCTCGTAGGGGTCCCGCCAACCACCGCCACCGGGACGAGCCCCGGGGCCGGCGTCGTCGTAATCGTCATACCCCGGTCGCGACGAGCGGGAGCCGCGGTACGTCGATTCGTCGTCGTACGGATTCATCCGGTTACACCCTTACTGCGAGGTGAGTCGCCCTGAACGGACAGGGTGCCATCGACAGGCAGGTAGTTCACGATCGTTGAACCCAACCCCTGAGGGGTACGGACATCGACCTCGGTCCCAGCGGCGCCGTGGTCCTCATGGATCGAAGAATCGCTGGTCAGCTCCACCGCGTCCGAGCCGGCGGGCCGACTGGCCCGGCCGAGGAGGAACTGCTCGACGAGGTGGTTCCACCCGCAGCCGCGGCACACCTCGACGACGTACACCTGGATCTCCTGAACGGTGCGCGCGAGGATGGCCAACTCGGCCCGGGACCGCGCCTGGCCGGCCGACTGCTTCAACTCGTCGCCGTAGATGTAATGCACGTGGGTCAGGTACTCCCGCCGGCAGACCGGACAGCGCTCGTCGGTCCGTTCGCCGTGAAAGCGCGCCGCCGACAGGAGATAGGGCGAGGCGTCACACACCTCGTGGATGCCGACCCGGCCCACCCGCAGGTCGCGCAGGAGTGCATGACGCCGTAGCGAGTAGTCGACCACCTGGCGCTGCGGGCGCATGCGGTCGAGAGTACGCGGTCCGAACAGCCCCGGCGACCAGCCCCAGGCCCGATGACGAGCGTTGTTCTCAGGTCACGGTGCGTCACCGGCCGTGTCGTCACCGATGTTCGCCGGGGCCGGGAACGTCGATGCACCAAGGCCCAGCGCGTCGGTGGCTCCGGCGATGACGGTGCGGAAGATCTGGGCCGGCAGCGTCTCGCCCGTGATCCGGTCGCCGGTCGCGCTGCGGAGGGGAAACTCATACTCCTTGTTGCCGACCCAGACCGCCATGGCGAGGTCGGGGGCGTAGCCCACGTACCAGGCGTGCACCGCGTCGATGGCGCTGCCGGCCAGCAGCGCGGTACCGGCGACGCCCGCCGTCGGTGGACCGTCGGGAATCTGACCCGCCGAGTTCTGGGCCAGCACCGCGGTCACGTCGGCGACCACATCGGCGTCCACCACCCGTCGACGCTCGCTCGGGGCCTCGTACACGGTGGCGTAGTCCCGCACGACCCGGGCCACGAAGTGCGTCTCGGCCCGCAGCCCACCCGCGGCGAACGTCGCCATCGCGGTGGCCTGGTCGAGGACCGTGACCGGATAGCTGCCCAGCGCGACATCCGTGGTGAACGGCTCGGGAACGAGGGCATCGATGCGCCGGGCCGCCAGCTCGTGCCGCACGAGCGCGGCGTCCGGACCGGCGCTCCACATGGCCCCGATACCGGCGGCGTGCGCCATCTCGATGACCGCCTCCGGCCCGATACGCTCGGTCACCGCATAGAAGGGGATCGACAACGGTACGGTCGCTGCCTCGGCGAGGGTGCACGCCGGCTGGCAGGGCGCCGAACGCACGTCCCGCACCGCGTCGGCCGCCGTACGTCCGCTCGCCGGGAACTCCTTAACCGAGGGAGCGTCCCACCGCGACGCGGCCGAAATGCCGGCGTCCAGGGCGGCGGCGAGGGTATAGACCGTCATGGTCTGGGCCGGCGGGTGGTAGCCGAACCCGGCGACGCCGCCGTCCGGCGTCAGGCGGGTGCCGGCGTAATCGGCCCCCGTGCCGTTCGGCCCGCCGTAGTAGGCGAGGACCCGTCCGGTGCCCGGCTCGACCACGACGGCGGCCGCCGCCAGGCTGCGCGGCCCGGACGACAGCAGCGATCCCCGCTCGTTCTCGTCGACGGTTCGCAGCAGCAGCCGCTGCACATTGGCGTCGATCGTCGTGATGATCGAGTAGCCCCCGTCCTCCAGATAACCGGGCGGGCGGTCCCGGAACTCGTCGGTGGCCCGCAGTTCGGCGAGCACCTGCGCCACGATCAGGCCGGTGGGCTCGGACAGACCGGATGCGAAGCGACTGGGGTCGTACGGCAGGACGGTGGGCATGGTCAGCCGGCTGGCCGTCTCCTGGTCGATCATGCCCAGGCTCACCATGGTCTGGGCGACCGTGGCGAACTTCGTGGTCGCGGACACGACGTTGACCGTCGGGTCGAACCGCCCGTCGCCGGGCGACTCGATCATCCCGGCCAGCAGGATGGCCTGGGGGAGGGTGAGGCGCTCGGCGCCGACCCCGAAGTACGTCCGGGCCGCCTCCTCAATGCCGTACGCGCCCCGTCCAAAGTAGACGGTATTGAGGTAGAAGCCGAGGATCTCCTCCTTCGAGTAGGTGTCCTCGAGCCGCCAGGTCATCACCATCAGGCGGGCCTGACCGGCCGCACCCGCCACGCTCCCGCCGGTCGCGATGGTCGATGCCCGCGCGTACTGACGGGAGATCAGCGTTCCGGACGTCGTGTAGTACTGCGGGTCCTCGGCCGCGATGACGGCCTGGCCCACGTACCGCGGCAGCCGGTCGACCGACACGATCGTGCGTCGCTGCGTGCCCAGGCGGGCCATCACGGTCGTGCCGTCGCTGTAGTACACCGTCGTCGTCGCGGGCAGAGCGAGCTGACCCGGTAGCGGAATCGCGTTGGCGTAGTAGGTGGTCGCCACGACCGCGAGGCCGGCCAGCACGATGCCGACGAGGATGCCGCTGATGATGCGGCGACGGCGCAGCGTGGCGGCGCGGCGGCGGACGTTGGCGTACGCCTCGGAGAGGTCGATCTTGAGTGCCGGCCACTCGCCGGTCCGGATGCGGTGGAACAGGCCCTCGCCGGTGGTGGTGAGTCCTGGCCGTTCGGCCCCGCTGTCGGAACCTCCGGTCGTGCCCTTGTCCTTCGCCACCGCTGCTCCCGGCACCCGCGTGCACCCGCAGTCGAAGGCTACCTGCGGGCCTCCCCGCGAGCCGAGGCCGCACCCGCCGCCGGCGGTCCGGGACCGAAAGACGCGACAGGTTTGCGCCGCCGCCGCCGCGGCCGTAGGCTGCGATGTATCGGTTCGATACATCGCCTGCGCGCCCTCTAGCCGTCGGACTGCGGGTACGCGGGCGTGAGGGAGGAGCGACGTGCTGGAGCTTGCGGTCCTCGGCATCCTGCTCGAGGCGCCCATGCACGGCTACGAGCTGCGCAAGCAGCTCACCACCAAGCTCGGCGCCTTCCGGGCCGCGATCAGCTACGGCTCGCTCTACCCCACGCTGCGGCGCCTGCAGGCTGCGGGCTACATCACCGAGGCGAGCCCCGAGGAGGGCACGTCGTCGGCTGACATACCGCTGATGACGAGCAGGCGCGGCCGCGTGGTCTACGCGATCACGGCCGAGGGCAAGGAGCGGTTCGCCGAGCTGGTGGCCCAGGCCGGCCCCGAGACGTTCGACGATCCCGCCTTCGGTGTGCACTTCGCGTTCTTCTCCCGCACCGACCGGCAGACCCGGTTGCGCATCCTGGAGGGTCGCCGGCGGCGGGTCGAGGAGCGGCGCGAAGGGCTGCGCCAGGTGCTGGCCCGCGCGGCCGAGCGGCTGGACGCCTACACGCTCGAGTTGCAGCGGCACGGGCTGGAGGCGGCCGAACGTGAAGTCCGTTGGCTGGAGGAGCTCATCGCCACCGAGCGCTCCGGCCGCACCCCCGGCCGACCACCGGGGCAGTCAGGCGACGCCGACGGCACAGGCCGCGGCGAGGAACTTCCGCCTTCGGAGATTCCGGAGCGGTAGGAATGAGGGAGAAGGAGGCAGCCGCGATGGGCTCCGTTCGAGTCGCCATCGTTGGTGTCGGCAATTGCGCGTCCTCACTCGTGCAGGGCGTGGAGTATTACCGCAACGCCGACCCGAACGACCGCGTACCGGGTCTCATGCACGTGAAGTTCGGCGACTATCACGTGTCGGATGTGCAGTTCGTCGCTGCCTTCGACGTGGATGCCAAGAAGGTCGGCAGCGACCTGGCCGTCGCCATCAACGCGAGCGAGAACAACACCATCAAGATCTGCGA
>JADGGF010000400.1 GCA_019690055.1 Micromonosporaceae bacterium | reverse complement strand
CCCGAATCCCGTTGTTTCGGACTGCCACTCGTGGCCCTACGTCAACGAACGGCCGGCCAACGAAGCATCCAGAAGTTCCACGGTGTGGCGGACGGGCAGCGGCGGACCGCCATCGGCGGCGAGCGCGGTCCGGATCTGCAGCAGGCAGCCGGGGTTGCCGGTAACCACGACATCGGCGCCGGTCGACCGGATCGCGGCGGCCTTGCGGGCCCCCAGCCGCGCCGCCGGGCCGGGCTGCAGCAGGTTGTACACACCCGCCGAGCCACAGCACACATCGGCCTCGGTCGGTGGGATCGGCACGAGCCGCAGGCCGGGGATGCCGGCGAGGAGCGCGCGGGGCTGCGACCGGACGCCCTGGCCGTGCGACAGGTGACAGGCGTCGTGGTAGGCCACCGTCAGCGGCACCGGATGCCGCGGCGCCACGGGCTCGGTCGCGGCGAGTACCTCGGTCACGTCCCGCACCCGGGCGGCCAAAGCCGCCGCCCGTGGCCCCCAGACCGGGTCGTCGCGCAGCAGGTGGCCGTACTCCTTCATCGCCGAGCCACAGCCGGCCACGTCGGTGACGACGACATCGACACCCGACTCATCGAACAGCGCAATCGTCGCCCGAGCCTGTCGCCGAGCCTGCTCGGCCCGGCCGGTGTGCGCGGCCAACGCGCCGCAGCAGGACTGGCCCCGCGGCACCACGACGTCGTACCCCTCGGCCGCCAGCACCCGCGCGGTCGCCGCGCTGACCTCGGAATAGAACACCGACTGCACGCAGCCGGTGAGTAGGCCCACCACGCCGCGACGCGGGGATGTGGCGGGCACGAGCGCGGGCAGCCGGGTGCGCGGCCGTACGGTCGGCGCCAGCCGGGCCATGCTGCCCACCGTGCCCGTGATCAGGCGAAGGCCACGGACGCCCCGTCCGGCCGAGGCGTCACTGTCGTCCTCAGTGGACGGTGCGAGCCGTGCGACCAGGCGGTCCAGCCGCATCCGCTGGGCCAGCCACAACGGTCCCCGCAGCGCCGCCAGCCGGCGCGGGTACGGAAAGAGCGCGAAGATCGCGGCCCGTCGGAGACGATCGATGGGTCCGCGGGCGGGCTCGACCATGATCCGGGCCTCGGCGATGATCCGGTCGTAGGCGACGCCCGACGGACAAGCCGGCACGCAGGCCAGGCAGCCCAGGCAGGTGTCGAGGTGTCGCCGCACCGACACGACGAGGGCCGACCGCTGCTCGGCCGTCGCCCCCGTCCGGCCTTCCGATCCCTCGGCCCCGCCGTCTGGCGATTGACGAATGTCGAGCAGTTGACGGACGAGGTGGATGCGCCCGCGGGGCGAGTCCATCTCGTTCGGACGGACCCAGCCGTGCGGGCCGTCGTTGTCGTCGAGCTGGTAGGTGGGGCAGGCCGGTAGGCAGAACCCGCAGTGGACGCAGGCGTCGGTGAGGGCGCGCAGCTTGCTCATCACAGGCCGCCCACGAATCGACCAGCGGTGAACCGGCCGGCCGGGTCGAACTGCGCCTTGAGCCGGCGCATGAGCGACAGTCCGGCCACCTCACCCCACAGATCCAGACCGTCCCGGATGGACGGTGGGGCGGTCACCACGACAACGCTTCCGCCCGTTCCGGCCAACCACGCACGTACGTCGGCGAGCGCATCGGTCAGCAGGCGTACGTCCACAGTGGCGGGAAGCCCGGCGTACAGCACGCCCGACCCGAGCGAACCCCGAACGGTCAGCAGCGCGCTGAACCGCTCGTGCAGCGTGGCGAGCACGACCGGCACGGCCGTGACGGGCAGCGCGAGCTTGAGCCCGATGTCGCCGTCCCCGAAGGGGTACCGCCCCCACCACGAGGGCGGCTGCGCGACGACCGCGACGTCCACGCCGGCCAGCTGGTCCGCCATCAGCGCCTGCACCGTGCGCGCCCGCGCCGCCACGCCCGCCGGCGATCCCTCGACCAGCACGGCCACCTCCCCGGCGTCGTCCGGGCCGTCCAGATTGCCCTCCACGGCGGAGGGCACCATCGTCGCGATGTCAGCCAGCACCGCGATCGCCGCTCGCTCGCGCGTGCCGGCCCCATCCGCCAGACCGCCCGGCGGCAGGCCACCCGGTGACAGCAAGGCGTCCTTCCGGACACCGGCGGCCACCACCCAGGCCGAGGCCGCCGGCCGCGGGTGCAGCCGGAACGTCGCGGTCGTGATGACCCCGACGGTGCCGAAGGAGCCGCACAGCAACCGACCCAGGTCGTAGCCGGCGACGTTCTTCACCACCCGGCCACCCGAGCGGGCGACCACACCGTCGGCCCGGACGAACTCCACCCCGATCAGCAGGTCGCGGCCCGACCCGTACCGCAGCCGCAGCGGACCGGCCTCCCCCGACGCGAGCACCCCGCCGATCGTCGCATCGTCATATCCAGACTCGACACACAGTCGCTGGCCGGCAGCGGCCAACGTCTCCTGCAGCTCGCGCAGCGGGGTGCCCGACCGCACCGTCACCACCCGGTCCCCCGGTTCGTGCGCCACGACGCCGGTCAGCCCCGTCGTCGACAGGACGATGTCGACGGCCGTCAGCGACCCACCCCAGGCGGCCTTGGTCCCCGCACCCTGGATGGTGAGCGTACGACCCACGGGGCCGGCCGCGCCGGCCGAGCGCACCACATCGACCACGCCCGCCACGTCGGCGGGGCGCACCAGCGACGCGGCGTTCGTCACCATATCTCGATGCCCTGATGGATGCCCGGCGCCGACTCCGCCGACCGCGGCCGCGGCGGCTCACCGCACAGCCGGGGTGTCGGGAAGATCTTGCCCGGGTTGGCCAGGCCCGGTGGGTCGAAGGCGCACCGCAACAACTGCATGGTCTGCAGGTCGTCGGCGGAGAACATCCGCGGCATCTTCGCCATCTTGTCGACGCCGACACCGTGCTCGCCGGTGATCGAGCCCCCGTGCGCCAGGCACAGATCGAGAATGGCGCCCGAGACGGACAGCGCCGCGTCGAGCTCACCCGGCACGGTCTCGTCGTAGAGCACGAGCGGGTGCAGGTTGCCGTCGCCGGCATGAAAGACGTTGGCCACCCGGATGCCGGCCGCCCGGGCCAGCTCGTCGATCGACGCGAGCACCGAGGCGAGCGAGGTCCGGGGAATCACGCCGTCCTGCACGATGTAGTTGCGGCTGATCCGGCCGACCGCCGCGAACGCCGACTTGCGGCCCTTCCAGATCTCCGCCCGCTCAGCCTCATCGACGGCTCGGCGAACTTCGATTGCTCCGCAGTCGGCGAAGACCTCCCGTACGGTCCACTCCTCCTCGGCCACCTCCACCGCCGGCCCGTCCAGCTCGACGATGAGCACCGCACCCGCCCCTTCCGGGTACCGGCAGGCGACGGCCTGCTCGGCCGCGCTGATCGCCAGGGCGTCCATCATCTCCACCGCGGCCGGGACGAGACCCGCCGCCACCAGGGCGCTGGTCGCGGCGCCGGCCTCGGCCATCGAGGGGAAGCCGGCCAGCAGCGTGGTCACCTGCTCGGGGCGACGGAGCAGCCGGACGACGACCTTCGTCACGATGCCGAGGGTGCCCTCCGAGCCGACCACCAGGCCGGTCAGGTCGTAGCCCGGCGCGTCGGCGGCCAGCCAGGAGCCGATCCGGATGAGCTCGCCCTCGGAGGTGCACAGCTCCAGCCCGGTCACATGGTGCACCGTGAATCCGTACTTCACGCACTTCGCGCCGCCGGAGTTCTCGGCGACGTTGCCGCCGATGGAGCAGACCGACTGGCTCGACGGGTCGGGCGCGTAGAACCAGCCGTCGTCCGCGACAGCGCGGCTGATCGCCAGATTGATCACTCCGGGTTCGACCACGGCCCGGCCGTTGGCCAGATCGATCGACAGGATCCGACGCATCCGGCTGGTCACGATGAGGACACCGTCCGCATGCGGCAGCGCTCCGCCGGAGAGGCCGGTTCCCGAGCCGCGGGCGACCCACGGCACGCCCGCCTCGTGACACTCACGTACGACAGTTCGTACCTGCTCTGCCGATTCCGGCAACACGACCAGGGCCGGTACGGTCCGGTAGTGTGCCAGCCCGTCGCACTCGTAAGTTCGGCGCGCCGCCTCGTCGGTCACGACCGCGCTCGCGCCCAGCCGCGCGCGTAGCCGCCGCGCGAGTTCGGTGGCGGTCGCCGCGCTCATGAGATCGATCATCCCGCCGTGGCGACGACCCAGCAAGGCACGGACCACCGCCGATGCCGCTGCTCCCGGTCGGCGGCCGGCGACGCTCGCCGACCTCCGCGGTCTGGTCCTCGGCTACTGGACTGCGGTGGCGCTGGCGATGCTGCCCGTCCTGGCCGGGACGACCTGGTCGCGTCCGGCCCAGGTGCTGCTGGCCGTGGTCGCGGCCGCGGCCGTCGTCGCCGGTGTCGTGCTCCACGCCCCGGCTCAGCGCTGGCCGTGGGTGGCGGTGGCGGCTGCCGTCGCGGCCTGGGCCGTCGTGGACCGGATCCCGCCGGCGGCCGGCGGGCTGATCCGGCTGGCTG
>JADGGF010000010.1 GCA_019690055.1 Micromonosporaceae bacterium | reverse complement strand
CCTCCCGCCCTGCCCGCGACCTGTGTCACCGACGGCCGGCTTGACGACCACCGGCCGACCCGGGCATGGTAGAAGCCATTCTAGTAAGCGACCGCTTAGTACGCATCGGAGGCCGTATGCCCGAGGCCGTGATCGTCGCTACCGCCCGCTCGCCGATCGGCCGGGCGAACAAGGGATCGTTGGTCGACATGCGGCCGGACAACCTGGCCGTGCAGATGGTGCAGGCGGCCCTGGCCAAGGTGCCGGCCCTCGACCCGGCCGACATCGACGAGCTGATGCTGGGCTGCGGCCAGCCCGCCGGCGAGTCGGGTTTCAACATGGCGCGCGTCGTCGCCGTGCTGGCCGGCTTGGACCACGTGCCCGGGGTGACCGTCAACCGGTACTGCGCGTCCAGCCTGCAGACCACGCGGATGGCGTTCCACGCGATCAAGGCCGGCGAGGGCGACGTGTTCATCTCGGCCGGCGTGGAGACGGTGAGCCGGTACGGTCACGGCCGGGCCGATCTCAAGCCCGAGGCGTGCAACCCCGCCTTCGCCGAGGCCCTGGCCCGCAGTGAGGCCTTCGCGGCCGGGGGCCAGCACTGGGTCGACCCGCGCACCCTGGGCACCCTTCCCGATATTTACATTGCCATGGGGCAGACGGCGGAGAACGTGGCCCAGCTGCGGGGGATCAGCCGCGAGGAGCAGGACGCGTTCGGGGTGCGCAGCCAGAACCGCGCCGAGAAAGCGATCGCCGACGGGTTCTGGGCCCGCGACATCACGCCCGTCACGCTGCCCGACGGCCGGGTCATCGACTCCGACGACGGGCCGCGCAAGGGCGTCACGATGGAGGCGGTCGCCGCGCTGAAACCGGCCTTCCGCCCCGACGGTACGGTCACCGCCGGCAACTGCTGCCCCCTCAACGACGGGGCGGCAGCGGTCGTGATCATGTCCGACACCAAGGCGGCGCAGTTGGGCATCACGCCGCTGGCCCGCATCGTGAGCACCGGGGTCTCGGCCCTCTCCCCCGAAATCATGGGGCTCGGGCCGGTCGAGGCGACCCGACGCGCCCTGCAGCACGCCGGAATGTCCATCCAGGACATCGACCTGGTGGAGATCAACGAGGCGTTCGCCGCCCAGGTGATCCCGTGCGCCCGCGACCTTGGCATCGATGAAGATAAACTCAACGTCAACGGCGGCGCGATCGCGGTCGGCCACCCGTTCGGCATGACCGGAGCCCGCATCACCAGCACACTCATCAACTCCCTGCAGTGGCACGACAAGCAGGTCGGCCTGGAGACCATGTGCGTCGGCGGTGGTCAGGGCATGGCGATGATCATCGAGCGGTTGAGCTGAGGAGACAGATGCAAGCCCTTCGGGTGCACGAGCTCGGCGAGCCTCGCGACGTCCTGACGCTCGAGGAGGTTCCGACGCCGCAGGCCGGAGCGAACCAGCTCCTCGTCCGGGTGCGGGCGGCGGCCGTCAATTTTCCCGATGTGCTGTTGTGCCGCGGGCTCTACCAGATCAAGCCGCCGCTGCCGTTCACGCCGGGCGTCGAGCTGTGCGGCGAGGTGGTGGCGCTGGGCCCCGGCACGTCCGGGTTCGCCGCGGGCGACCGGGTGATCGGCACGCCCACGCTGCCGGTCGGCGCCTTCGCCGAGTTCACCGTCATGGACGCCACCAAGGCGTTCCCGGCGCCGCCGTCGCTGGATGACGCGCAGGCCGCCAGTCTCCACATCGCATACCAGACCGCCTGGTTCGCGCTGCATCGCCGGGCGGCGGTGCGGTCCGGCGAGACGCTGCTGGTGCACGCCGCCGCGGGTGGGGTCGGCTCGGCCGCGGTCCAGCTCGGCAAGGCCGCCGGGGCCCGGGTGATCGGCGTCGTGGGCGGGGCCGCCAAGGCCGAGGTGGCGCGCTCGCTCGGGGCCGACCTCGTGGTGGACCGGCACGTCGAGGATTTCGTCGATGCCGTCAAGGCGTTCACCGAAGGCCGTGGCGCGGACGTGGTCTTCGATCCGGTGGGGGGCGACGCGTACCGGCGCTCGACGAAGTGCATCGCCTTCGAGGGCCGCATCGTGGTCCTCGGCTTCGCCGGTGGGGAGATCCAGTCCGTCCCGCTCTCCCACGCCCTGATCAAGAACTACTCGATCCTCGGCCTGCATTGGGGCCTGTACGCCACGTACGACCCCGGAGCCATCGCCGACTGCCACCGCCACTTGACCGACCTGGCCGCGGCCGGCGTCGTGGCGCCCCTGGTGAGCGAGCGGCTGCCGTTGGCCTCGCTCACCGACGGCGTGCAGCGGCTGGCCGACGGTGCCACCGTGGGCCGGGTGGTCTACTCCCCCGGGCCGTGACCGATGATCGACGCCGTCGTGTTCGATTACGGCGGGGTGATGACCACGCCCGTGCGGGCTTCGGTCGCGGCCTGGCAGGCGGCCGACGGTATCGACCCGGCCTCGTTCACCCGATGCCTCAAGGCCTGGCTCTCCCGGGACGCGCCGGCCGGGACGCCGATCCATCAGTTGGAGATGGGCACGCTGTCGGTCGCCGAGTTCGAAGCCCGGCTGGCGCGTGAGCTGTCCACCGTGGACGGCCGGGCCATCAACCCGGTCGGGCTGCTGACCCGGCTCTTCGCGGGCATGCGACCCGATCCGGCCATGTTCGCGCTGGCCGAGGAGCTGCGAAGCCTGGGGCTCGCGGTGGCGCTGCTGTCCAACAGCTGGGGAAACAGCTACCCCCGGGACCGCATCGATCCGCTCTTCGATCCGGTCGTGATCTCGGGCGAGGTCGGGCTGCGCAAGCCCGGGGCCCCGATCTACGAGCTCACGCTGTCCCGCCTGGGCCTTCCCCCGCAGCGGGTGCTGTTCGTCGACGACGCTCTGCCCAATGTGGAGGGTGCCCGCGCCGTCGGCATGCCGGCCCTGCTGCACACCGACCCGGCCACGACCCGGGCCGAGCTCGCGCGGCTGGTCCCCGGGTTGCGTACGGCCTCCGACAGCGACGCCCCATCCGAAAGCAACGCGTCATGACCAGCATGACCGCCCACCCGCCCGGTCTCGACCTCGACCACCTCGCCGCCTGGTTGCCGACCGCGATTCCCGGCGCGGCCGCCGACGGAGCGGACAGCCTCACCGCGCGGCTGATCCCGGGTGGCCGGTCCAACCTCACGTACGAGGTCTCCGACGGCGTGCACACGTGGATCCTGCGTCGCCCGCCACTCGGCCACGTCCTGGCCACCGCCCACGACATGGCTCGCGAGTACCGGGTGATCAGCGCCCTGCGCGGCACGGAGGTTCCGGTGCCGGCCGCGTACGCCCTGTGCTCGGACGACACGGTGATCGGCGCCCCGTTCTACGTCATGGAGCGGGTGGTCGGCACGCCCTACCGGGACGCGGATGCCCTGCGGGCCCTGGGCGAGGAGCGCACCCGGACGATCGCGACGCGGATGGTGGACGTGCTCGCCGCGCTGCACCGCGTCGACCCGGTATCGGTCGGGCTGTCCGACTTCGGCCGGCCGGAGGGCTTCCTGGCCCGGCAGGTGGCGCGGTGGCGCAAGCAACTCGACGCCTCGCGCAGCCGTGAGCTCCCGGGCGCCGACGAGCTGCACGCGCGGCTGGCCGCCCGGGTGCCCGAGCAGTCCGCGCCGGCCATCGTGCACGGGGACTACCGGCTCGACAACATCCTGGTCGACGACGGCGATCGCATCGCCGCGGTCATCGACTGGGAGATGTCGACGATCGGCGATCCGCTCACCGACCTGGCCCTGCTGGTCATCTACCAGATGCTCGGGACGCTGCCGCTTCCGGCTCTGGTCGCGGACGCCTCCACGGCCCCCGGGTTCCTCAGCCGCGACGAGATCATCGACCGGTACGTCGCCGGCACCGGGCGCGCCGTGACGCACCTCGGCTTCTACCTCGGGCTGGCGGCGTACAAGCTCGCCGTGGTGCTGGAGGGAATCCACTTTAGACACACGCAGGGCAAGACGGTCGGCGCGGGCTTCGAACGCATCGGCGAGGCCGTGGTGCCGCTGCTGCAGGTCGGCCTGGACGCGGTGAAGGAGCGGTGATGGACTTTTCCCTCGATGCGCGGACGACGGAGTTGCGCGAGCGCCTGCTGGACTTCATGGAGAGCCACGTCTATCCGGCCGAGCCGGTCTTCGCGCAGCAGTTGGCCGAGCTGCCCGACCGCTGGGCGTGGGACTCGGTGCCGGTGCTCGCCTCGCTGCGGGAGGAGGCCAGGCGGCGCGGGCTGTGGAACCTGTTCCTACCCGGCGAGCACGGTGCCGGCCTGACCAACCTGCAGTACGCTCCGCTCGCGGAGATCACCGGGCGCAGCCCGGGCCTGGCCCCGGCGGCGCTCAACTGCGCGGCGCCCGACACCGGCAACATGGAGGTGCTCGCCCAGTTCGGCACGCCCGAGCAGCAGCAGCGATGGCTGGAACCGTTGCTGGAGGGACGGATCCGGTCCGCCTTCGCCATGACCGAGCCCGACGTCGCCTCCTCCGACGCCACGAACATCGCCACGCGCATCGAGCGGGACGGCGACGAGTACGTCATCAACGGTCGCAAGTGGTGGATCACCGGAGCCATGAACCCGAATGCCCGGATATTCATCGTCATGGGCAAGACGGATCCGACGGCCGACCGCCACCGCCAGCAGTCGATGATCCTCGTCCCGCGGGACACGCCCGGTGTGCAGGTGGTACGCCCCATGGAGGTGTTCGGCTACGACGACCACGACCACGGCGGCCACGCCGAAATCACCTTCACCGACGTCCGAGTCCCGGCGAGCAACCTTATCGGCGGCGAGGGCGACGGCTTCGCCATCGCCCAGGCCCGGCTGGGCCCCGGGCGGATCCACCACTGCATGCGGGCCATCGGCGTCGCCGAGCGCGCCATCGAGCTCATGTGTGCCCGGGCCAGCGAGCGGGTCGCCTTCGGCAAGCCGCTTTCTGAGCAGGGCGTGGTGCGCCAGTGGATCGCCCAGTCGCGCGTTCGCCTGGAACAGCTGCGGCTGCTGGTCCTCAAGACCGCCTGGCTCATGGACACCGTCGGCAACAAGGGTGCCCACACCGAGATCCAGGCAATCAAGATCGCCACACCGTCCACCGTCCAGTGGATCCTCGACAAGGCCGTCCAGGTCCACGGCGCGGCCGGACTGTCCCAGGACTTCCCCCTGGCCCGCGCCTACGCCAGCATCCGCACTCTCCGCTTCGCCGACGGCCCGGACGAGGTCCACATCGACGCCCTCGCCCGCCACGAACTCCGCCGCCAAGCCCAACGCCGCGCCGCGACCTCGGGAACCTGAACCCCCCACCCATGTGATCTTGGAAGTTTGTCCCCCCTATAGGGGGTACAGACTTCCAAGATCACAGCACCGGGGGTGTCAACCGCGAGCTTTCCTCGTAGGCCGCCAGCCAGCCTGGAGGAGGGCCATTCTGATCTCCTCCGCCACCCGCTCCGGCTGCTCCCGTATGACGTGCGTCGGATAACGAAGAATGGTGTAGGTGGCAAGGACCAGGGCATTGTCACGGTCGCAGTCATCCCACCGCTGCCCCACCTCATCATGGTGAGCACCGTCAATCTCCACCGCAACTTTCCAGGGGTCGAACACGGCGTCCAGGTAGCGCAGCCGACCAGTCCGGTCGCGGAACTGCAACTGCCGCGTTGGCTCCGGCAGCCGCGCCCGGCGGCAGAGCCTCACCAGACCCAATTCGCCCAGTGTGTGCGAGCCACGGGACGCATCATCGACCGTCGCCACGATCAACCGGTGCCGGGGGATGGTCGGCGTCCGGTCGAGGATGGGTTGAATCTCAGCCGCCGTGACGAGGCGCTGCTGGAAGGTGGCGGCGATGATCAGCCGCGCCTCGTCGTCCGAACGAGCCCACACCGCCGCATCGACGACCGCCCGCCCGATCGTCGTGGTCGGCGGCCGGGACGCCGGATGATGGTCGATGTCCACCGACCGGTGCACCACGACGCCCGGCGGCGCCACGACCCGCCTTGCTGTGGGGACGAGCAGATCGACCTGCCGTGCCGTGATGTTGCGCAGGCCATGCACCTGCAGCGCGCTCACGCCGGCCAGGCACACCGAGCCGTCCATAAGGGACGGACCCCGGCTGGCGGCCAGCACCGCAATCCACTGCCGCTGCGCCAGCGTGAGCGGCCCACCGTACGCCACGTAGACACCGCGATGCACCCGACGCCATCGCCCGCTGACAACGCGATGCTCGATCGCCTTGCTCGTCAGGAACTGCCGAGCCTGCCACCGAGCGATGACGCCATCCTGAGCGTCGATGAGCGCCGTGAGCGGGTCCTTCTGAACCACCCACCACGGGACGTCCTCGACCACGACCTCATCCCGCCCGGCGCCGACAAGCGGTTGCCCACTCCGGAGCCACTCGCCGCTCTGGGCCCGTACACTGCTCCCAGGCCCACCCTGAGCCCGGCCGCCGCCCCGAGTCCGTTCCTTACCCGGAGCCTGTCCATCTTCCGGCGCCCGCTCCTGACGCGGAACGTACTCGTTGCCCAGCGGTCGGTCGCCCCGCCAGGACCGCTGCCGGTTCCGGGGTCGCTCACCGCTCCCCGGCCGCTCGCCTCGCTGAAGGCTCTCGCTATACCGGAGCCGCTCGCCGCCCCGCAACCGTACGGTGTCGCCTGCTTTCGCGGCCCTCCGCGGACGCTGACCTGATGCCGGCGCCGGCCCTACCCCCGTGGTCATGGCGAGCATTCTCAGCTGTGCCGCCCGACCTCGCGACCCGGCCGGCACAGGGCTGTGATCTTGGAAATTACACCCCCCTATAGGGGGTACGGATTTCCAAGATCACGAGTCTGGGCGATGCAGGCGAGCGCGGAGGCGTCGCATGCCCGCAAGCCAGCGATCACGGTCGGCGGCGCGGCGTCGCTCGTATTCGGCGACCTCGGCATGGGGCAGGATGAGGAAGCGCCCCTCCCGCCAGGCGGCCATGACCGCATCGGCCACATCGGACGGTTCAATGAGGGCACCCGCCGCCAGCGTGGCCGAGGTCTCGTCGAAGTCTGCCGTCATGGGCGTCCGTACGCCCTGGGGGCAGAGGCAGCTCACGCTCACCCCACGGTCGCCGTACTCGATGGCCAGCCATTCCGCCAGCGCCACGGCGCCGTGCTTGGTGACGGAGTAGGGCGCGGTGTCCATCTCCGTCAGCAGGCCGGCGGCGGAGGCGGTGATGAGCAGGTGGCCGTGCCCCCGCGCGGCCATCCGGGGCAGCAGGTGACGGGCCACGTAGACGTGGGCGAGAACGTGCACGCGGAAACCCGCGTCCCAGTCGGCGTCGGTGCCGAGCCCGCGCCCGGTGGGCACGCCCGCATTGGAGCACCAGATGTCGATCTCGCCGACGGTCGCGGTGATCTCCTCGATGGACCGCTTGACGGCCGCCTCGTCGGTGACGTCGAGAGCCAGATGAGTGCCGACGCTCCCGAGGCTGGCCGCGACCCGCGCCGCTCCGGCCCCATCACGGTCGGCCACGACCACGGTCTTCGCCCCCTCGACGGCGGCCCGTTCGGCGAGCGCCCGGCCGATTCCGCTGGCGCCGCCGGTGACGACCACGACGGCCTGGCTCGGTGTGACCATGGTGGCTCCTCGGGGCAGGGACTGGCGCCAGAACAAACTAACAGTGATAGTTGTACGGCACCAGGTCGCCGGCATTCGAGGAGGCAGGATGCAGCACGACGATCGCTACGTAGGGGCCCTCTACGTCGGCGGCGAGTGGATCGCCCCGTCGTCGCCGCAGCGCATCGAGGTCGAAAACCCGGCGACCGAACAGGTCATCGGGCACGTGCCCGCCGGCCAGGCGGCCGACATCGACCGGGCGGTCGCCGCGGCGAAGGCGGCCTTCCCCCACTGGTCGGCCCTCAGCCGAGCGGAGCGGGCCGATCACCTGGCCGCCCTCCATGAGGGCCTGACCAAGCGGCGTGACGAGATGGCGGCGACCATCACCGCCGAGATGGGCGCCCCCGCCGGCATCGCCGCGTCGATCCAGGTCGGCCTGCCGCTCCGAGTTCTGGACTCCTATGTTCAGATGCTTCGCCAGGAGGAGGAACCGCGACGGGTGGGCAACTCGCTCGTCGTGACCGAGCCGGTCGGCGTGGTCGGGGCCATCACCCCCTGGAACTACCCGCTGAACCAGACGATGGCCAAGCTCGCCGCGGCGCTGGCCGCCGGCTGCACCGTGGTGCACAAGCCGAGCGAGATCGCGCCGCTGTCGGCCTTCCTGCTCGCGCAGATCGCCCACGATGCCGGCCTGCCGGCGGGGGTGTACAACGTGGTCAGTGGCGACGGTCCCAGCGCGGGCGAGCCGCTCGTCCGCCACGAGGACGTCGACATGATCTCCTTCACCGGGTCGACGCGGGCCGGCCGTCGGGTGGGAGCACTCGCCGCCGACACCGTCAAGCGCGTCGCCCTGGAACTGGGCGGCAAGTCGGCCAACGTGATCCTGCCGGACGCCGACCTCACGGCCGCCGTGAAGGTGGGCGTCGCCAACTGCCTGCTCAACGCGGGTCAGACCTGCACCGCCTGGACGCGGATGCTCGTTCCGGCCGACCGGCAGGAGGAGGCGCTGCAGATCGCACTGGCCGCGGCGGCCAAGTACGTGCCCGGGGACCCGACCGACCCGAAGACCCGGCTGGGTCCGCTGGTCTCGGCCGCCCAACGCGACCGGGTGTTGGAGTACATCGAGATAGGGGTGGCCAGCGGCGCCCGGCTGGTCCTGGACGGCCGCCCGGGGCTGCCGCCGACCGGGTACTACGTGGGGCCGACCATCTTCGCCGACGTGGACCCGGACTCCCGGATCGCCCAGGAGGAGATCTTCGGACCGGTGCTGTCGGTGATCCCCTACCGGGACGAGGACGAGGCGGTCCGCATCGCCAACGGCACGCCGTACGGGCTGGCCGGCGCGGTGTGGTCGTCCGATGTGGAGCATGCCCTGGCGGTGGCGCGGCGCCTGCGCACCGGCCAGGTGGACATCAACGGGGCACCGTTCAACCACCTGGCTCCGTTCGGCGGGTACCGGCGCTCCGGCGTGGGCCGGGAGTTCGGTGAGCACGGCTACCTCGAGTTCTGCCAGGTCAAGGCGATCCAGCTCCCACCGGCGCTCCTGGAACAACCAGGCGCTGCGGAGTCGGGTCGGGCCGCGACGTCGGGCGAGGGCTGAGGCGTGGTCACGGCCGCGGTGCTGCGCGAGACGGGTGGCGTCCCGCGCCTGGAGGAGATCGAACTGAATCCCCTCGGGCCACACCAGGTCCGGGTGCGGATCGCCGCCACGGGCGTCTGCCACAGCGACCTGTCCCTGGCCAATGGCACGCTCCGGCTCGCCATGCCGATGGTGCTCGGGCACGAGAGCGCTGGCCGGGTCGTGGCGGTCGGCGACGACGTGAGGGATCTCGCCGTCGGCGACCCCGTGGTGCTCACCTGGGCCCCGCCCTGCCGGTCCTGCTGGTACTGCCTGCAGGGCGAGCCGTACCTGTGCGAGCGGGCCGAGGCCGCCTGGCACCGACCGTACGCCACCGACGACGCTGGTACACCCATCTATGCCGGGCTGGGCGTGGGCGGGTTCGCTACCGAGACGGTGGTGGATGCGATCTCCTGCGTCCGGCTGCCGGAGGGCGTCCCCCTCGTCGAGGCGGCGCTGCTGGGCTGCGCGCTGCTCACCGGCATCGGCGCGATCCGTCACGCCGCGGGCGTCCGGCCGGGCCAGTCGGTGCTCGTGCTCGGTCTCGGCGGGGTCGGGCTCTCGGCCGTGCAGGGCGCCCGCCTCGCCGGCGCGGGCCGCATCATCGGCGTCGACCCGTCCGAGGAGAAGCGGGCGCTGGCGCGGCGACTCGGGGCCACCGACGTCATGGAGCCCGGCCCGGACCTGGCGAAGCGGGCGCGGGCCCTGTGCGACGGACGGGGCGCCGACCACGCGATCGAGTGCGTGGGTCGCGCGGAGACGATCCGCGCCGCCTGGTCATCCACCCGTCGCGGGGGAAAGACCACTGTGGTCGGTATCGGCCCCAAGACCGAGCAGGTGAGCTTCACCCCGTTGGAGATCTTCCACTTCGCCCGGACCCTGTCCGGCTGCGTCTACGGCAGCGCGGACCCGCACCAGGACGTGCCGTTCCTGGTGGAGCAGTACCGGGCGGGGGCACTGGACCTGGGCTCGCTCGTGACGGCCCGGATCCGCCTGAGCGAGGTGGGTGACGCGCTCGCCGCGATGGCGGCCGGCCAGGGCGCCCGCAGCCTGGTCATCCTCGACGACACCCTGTAGCGCGGCCTCATACAGATCTTGGAAATCAAGACCCCCTATAGGGGGTACAGACTTCCAAGATCACGGGCTCAGGAGGGTCACCTGGCCTTGCCGGAGGCGGCGGGGCGCAACTCCGCGAACGTCTTCTCCAGGCCGGCGATGATGGTCGCCAGGCCCAGCTCGAACGCGCCCTCGTCCACCTCGGCCTGGTGCTGGCGGAGCCGGTGCGCGTCGGCCAGGTGCGGATAGGACTCGCGGTAGAGCGAGGGATCATCCGGGAAGCCGAGCGCGAAGGAGCCGAGCGCGGAACCGGTGACGAGGTAACGCATGAGGGCGCCGATGCGGGTGGCGTACGCCGGTGGCCACCCGGCGTCGACCAGCGCTCCGTAGACGGCATTGTCGACCCGCAGCTGGGCCGGGCGCCGGCCGGGGCCTCGGGCCACAATCGGCACGACGTTGGGGTGGGCGACGAGCACCCGGCGGTACCCGCGCGCCCACTCCCGCAACGCGGCGGGCCAGGGGCGCCGCCCAAGCATCGAGAGATCTACCTGCTCAAACAAGGCGTCCGCGACCCCGTCGAGGATCTCCTCCTTGGTCGCGAAGTGGTTGTACAGCGACGGCGCCTGGACGTCCAGCTCGGTCGCCAGGCGCCGGGTCGACAGCGCATCGAGCCCTTCCGCATCGACGATTTCGATGGCGCACTCGATGATGCGTTCGCGGGTCAGCCGGGGCGAGCGAGGGCGGGGCACGACGCGGGCGACCTCCAAGGCCAGCGACCGCGATGAGGGCTCGCGGTCGACGCAGCGGCAGGCGGGGCTAGCGAAAACTAACGGCGTAAGTATAACATCGACGCCGAAAACTGACGACGTTAGGCGGTTGGCGTGGACTTCACCCTCACTCAGGAGCAGGAGCAACTGCGCGCACTGGCCCGCACGTGGGTGGAGCGCGAGGTCATACCGCACGCCACCGAGTGGGACCGCGCCGAGCAGGTCGACCCGGGCATCGTCAAGCGCCTGGCCGACGTCGGCTTCCTGGGCCTGGGCATCGCCGAGGAGTACGGCGGCTCCGGTGGCGACATGCTCTCGTACTGTCTGGTCATGGAAGAGCTCGGCCGGGGCGACTCCTCGGTGCGCGGCATCGTGAGCGTTTCGCTCGGGCTGGTGGCGAAGAGCATCCAGCGGTGGGGCACCGAGGAGCAGAAGCGGCGCTGGCTGCCCGGGCTGTGCGCCGGCGAGCTGCTCGCCTGCTTCGGCCTCACCGAGCCCGAGACCGGGTCCGACGCCGGGTCGCTGCGGATGAAGGCGGTCCGCGACGGCGACGACTGGGTCCTGAGCGGCACCAAGATGTTCATCACGAACGGCACCTGGGCCGACATCGCGCTCATCTTCGCCCGCACGGGCGGCCCCGGCCCGAAGGGCATCACCGCGTTCGTGGTGCCGACCTCGTCGGACGGCTTTAACCGGCGCGAGATCAAGGGAAAGCTCGGGCTGCGCGGCCAGGCCACGGCCGAGCTGGTGCTCGACGGGGTCCGCGTCAGCGACGAGCAGCGCCTCGGCCCGGAGGGCGCGGGCTTCAAGGTCGCCATGACCGCCCTGGACCGGGGGCGCATCTCGGTGGCCGCCGGCTGCGTCGGTCTGGCCCGCGGCTGCCTCGAGGCGAGCCTGGAGTACGCCCGGCAGCGGCAGCAGTTCGGCAAGCCCATCGCCTCGTTCCAGCTGATCCAGGAGATGCTGGCCGACATGGCCGTGGAGGTCGACGCGGCCCGGCTGCTGGTCTGGCGCGCGGCCGACCTCGCCCAGCGGGGCGAGCCGTTCGGCACCCAGGCGTCGATGGCCAAGCTCTTCGCGACCGAGGCGTCGATCCGGGTCGCCAACACGGCGCTCCAGGTCTTCGGCGGATATGGATACATCGATGAATTCCCGGTGGCCAAGGCGCTGCGCGACTCCCGGGTCATGACCCTCTACGAGGGCACGAGCCAGATCCAGAAGCTGCTGATCGGCCGGGCCCTGACCGGAATCAACGCATTCTGAGGAGCGACATGCGCCGTACCGTCTTCAACGAGGACCACGAGGCGTTCCGGCAGGTCATCCGGAACTTCATCGAGACCGAGGTGGTGCCCCACTACGCCGACTGGTTCGCCGCTGGCGAGGTGCCCCGCGACTTCTACTACAAGCTCGCCAAGCTGGGCCTCTTCGGCATCGAGGTGCCGGTCGAGTACGGCGGGGCCGGAATCACCTCATTTAAGTACGCGGCCATCCAGTTCGAGGAGACCGCCCGGGCCGGGGTGTCGTTTGGCGGTTCGGGCGTGCACGTCGCGCTCTGCCTGCCGTACATCCTCAAGCTCGGCACCGAGGAGCAGAAGCGCCGCTGGCTGCCCGGGTTCATCAGCGGCGAGACCATGTTCGCCATCGCGATGACCGAGCCCGGCACCGGTTCGGACCTCGCGGGCATGCGGACCACGGCCACGCTCTCCCCCGACGGCAGCCACTACATCCTCAACGGCGCCAAGACGTTCATCACCGGCGGCGTGCACGCCGACCGGGTGATCGTCTGCGCCCGCACCGCGCCGCCGAAGCCGGACGACCGACGCTACGGGATCTCGCTGCTCGTGGTCGACGCGAAGGCACCGGGATACTCCGTCGGGCGCAAGCTGGACAAGCTCGGACTGCGCGTCTCCGACACGGCCGAACTGTCCTTTCAGGACGTCCGGGTCCCGGTGGAGGACCTGCTCGGCGAAGAGAACCAGGGATTTAACTACCTCGGCCAGAACCTGCCCCAGGAGCGGCTCAGCATCGCCTACAACGCCTACGCCCAGGCCGCGGCGGCCGTGGAGTTCACCAAGGAGTACGTCCGCACCCGGGCGGTCTTCGGGCAGCCGCTCGCCTCGTTCCAGAACACCAAGTTCGAGCTGGCCGCCTGCCAGGCCGAGGTCGACGCCGCCCAGGCCGTCGCGGACCGGGCGCTGGAGGCGCTGGACGCCGGCGAGCTGACGCCGGCCGACGCCGCGTCGGCTAAGCTGTTCTGCACCGAGGCGGCCCACCGGGTGATCGACCGGTGCCTGCAGCTGCACGGCGGCTACGGGTACATCAACGAGTACCCCATCGCCCGCCTCTACGCCGACAACCGGGTGAACCGCATCTACGGCGGCACGTCCGAGGTGATGAAGATGATCATCGCCAAGGCGATGGGGCTGTGAGGGTTTGACCGGGGCGTCGCCGACGGCGTACGGACCGGACGGCGACGCCCGCCCGATCCTCGGGCCGGTCAGCGGTCCGCGGACTGCTGCACGTCGACGGCGAGGAGCGCCAGGCCGAGCACCAGGCGATCCCGGGCATCGGCCAGGCGTCGGCCGGTCAACTCCTCCAGTTGCCGTAATCGGTAGATGACCGTGTTGCGGTGGCAGTAGAGGACCGACGCCGCGTGCGTGGGCGAGCCGTTGTGGTCCAGCAGCGCCCGCAACGTGGACAGCAGCGCCTTGCGCTGGGCCGGCGGCTGGACCAGCACTTTCCCCAGGGTCTGCTCGACCAGCACCCCGGCCACCTCGGGGCTGTTCGCCACCAGGATCTCGGGCAGGCGGTCGGCCGCCGCGACCACGGTGGCGGTGCCCCGCGGGATCGTCTCGGCGGCCCCCGCGGCCAGCCGGTAGGCGACCGCCAGCCCAGCCAGCCCGTCGGATGAGGTGGCGACCCCGATCCGCGCCGGAACCGGGCTCAGCCCGAAGATGAGGTCGGCCACCGGCATCTTCCGCAGCGGCACGACCCCGACCTGGCGGTCACCGCGCACGTGCCAGTAGGACAGCACGCCCAGCCGGTCCAGGTGGTCCTCGACGACCCGGGTGTCGCGCATGCCATCGAAGAGCATCACGATACAGGCGACCGGCTCGTCGGGATCGAGGCCGAGCAGTTCGCGCGCCTCGACCGTCACGCCCTCCTCGGCGTAGCGGCCGTCCAGCAGCACGTCGAGCAGCCGTTGCTGGCGCTGCAGGTCGCGCCGCTGGATGCGGGCGCTCTCCCGCCGGTACGCCTCGGCCATCGTGGCGCTCTGAATGTCCAGCGCGGCCCAGATCTGCCGACCCGCGGCGAGCAGCACGGCGTCGTCGATCTCCTCGGGGGCGTTGTGGCGCTCGGCCATGAGCGCCTCCCACAGTGCCCGGCTGCCGACGGCGTACGCGTTGAGGACGAGCTCCATCGGCACACCCTGGCGGGCGCGCTGCCGGCCCGTCTCCCGCCACAGGTGGACGGCCCGCTCCTCCTCGGTCGCCAGCCCGGCCATGGTGCGCAGACCGCGCCGCACGTGGTCGCGCGTACTGCTGCGCAGGTCCGACCGCACGTCCGGGCCCACGGCCTCGTACCAGCTGCCCCGGGTGGAGTCCAGCAGGGTCAGGGTGATGCTGTCAGCGATCGCGTCGGCGCGCGGGAGCAGAAGGGCCCACGCCCGCCGGACCCGCTGCCGGGTGTCGTCGGTGATCTCCGCCGGTGCCGACGTCATGCAAGCCAGGTTCGCACGCAGCGCACAACCAGCCAAGGGTGTCGCGGCCCCACAGGGCGGATCGCACGGATTGTTTTGTGCGCTCAGCCCATATCGCTGACTGTGCTGATCATCCAAGGTGGGTGTGTGACCGCAACCACAGCCATGGTCGAGGTCACACCACCGTAACCGGTACGCAAACGGGCCGACTACGTCCGTTTGTGCAGCACTGGCCCGAACGTTGCGCCGAGGGAGCCGCGATGTTGCAGGTGCAGAACCTGGAGGTCGTCTACGACGACGTGATGCTCGTCCTCCGGGGCATCAGCCTCCAGGTCCAGCCCGGACAGATCGTCGCGCTGCTGGGGGCCAACGGGGCCGGCAAGACCACCCTGCTGCGCGCGCTCTGCGGGTTGCTCGACGTCCACGACGGAAAGATCACCAAGGGTTCCATCCTGCTCGATGGCAAACCAATCCACACGCTCAAGCCGGCCGCCATCGTGCGCCGAGGCATCAGCCAGGTCATGGAGGGGCGCCGGATCTTCACCGAGCTCACGGTGGAGGAGAACCTGCGCATCGGCGCCCACCTGAACCCGCGGGGCCGGGCCGAGGGAATCGAGCGGGCGTACACGCTCTTCCCCGTCCTGCGCCAGCGGCGCAAGGAGATCGCCGGCTACCTCTCCGGTGGCGAGCAGCAGATGCTGGCGATCGGGCGGGCGCTGATGGCCTCGCCCCGCTTCCTGCTGCTCGACGAGCCGAGCCTGGGTCTGGCCCCTCGGCTGGTCGAGCAGATCCGCGACCTGATCGTCGAGATCAACCGGCAGGGCACGGCTGTCCTGCTGGTCGAGCAGAACGCGACCATGGCCCTGTCCATTGCCTCTCATGGATACGTAATGGAGACCGGAAAGTTGGTACTCGACGCACCGGCGACCCGGTTGCTCGCCGACGACGACGTGCGGGAGTTCTACCTCGGCCTGCACCCCGAGGGGACGGTCCGCAGCTTCCGTGAGGTCAAGCACTACCGGCGCCGCAAGCGGTGGTTGTCATGACCGCAACTTTGGTGCTCGCCTCCGCTGGCACGTGGCCTCGGGCCCTTGGTGCGTGGGCTTCCCGCGTCGCTCGCTCGTTCCTCGCTAGCTCCTTGGTCCAGCTCCACGCGGCCCGAGGCGACCGACGTAGCTCCCGGCGCGGAGGCGACGCATGACCAGCGACGTGATCCTCTCCTTCGAGGACGTCCGGCTGGCCTTCGCCGGCGTGGTGGCCATCGACGGAGTGAGCTTCACCGTCGGCCGCGACGAGCTGTTCGCCATCATCGGGCCCAACGGTGCCGGGAAGACCTCCATCTTCAACGTGCTCTCCGGGGTGTACCGGCCGCAGCGGGGACGGGTCGTCTTCGACGGCAAGGACATCCTGGGGCGCCGGCCCCACCAGATCGCCGCGGCCGGGCTGGCCCGGACGTTCCAGAACGTGGAGCTGTTCGCCAACCTCACCGTGCTCGACAACCTCATGCTCGGCCTGCACACCCACCTGACGTACGGCACCTTCTCGGCCATCGCGTGGTTCGGCCGGGCCCGGCGTCAGGAGCTCGCGGCGCGGGCCGAGGTGGAGCGCATCGTCGACTTCCTCGAGCTGGAGCAGTGGCGCCGGATGCCGGTGGGCCTGTTGCCGTACGGCGTGCAGAAGCGGGTCGAGCTGGGCCGGGCCCTGGCCATGCGGCCCAAGCTGCTGCTGCTCGACGAGCCGGTCGCGGGCATGAACCTCGAGGAGACCGAGGACATGGCCCGGTTCATTTTGGACATCCGGGAGGAGCTGAAGATCCCGATGATCCTGGTCGAGCACGACATGGGTCTGGTGATGGACCTCGCCGACCGGGTCATGGTCGTCGACTTTGGACGGCCGGTCGCCACCGGCAAACCGGCGGAGATCCAGCGCCACCCCGAAGTGCTGCGCGCCTACCTGGGGGAGGCGGCCCGCACCGGCGAGACGTCAGGCACCGGTGAGCCATCGGGCACCGGCGAGGTCATCCAGACGGCAACGGTCGGCAATACGGCAACGGTCGGCGAGGGCGCACGGGGGACCGACTCGGGAGGTGGGGCATGACGGCATCTGTCGCGACGCAACCCGCAACCGCCACCGCCAGCGGCGGCCCTCCGGTGACCACGCTGGCCACCCGGGTCCGCGACCGGGCCCAAGCCACGCCCAAGCAGGTCGCCATGCGCCAGAAGGACTTCGGCATCTGGCAGGAGGTGACCTGGGCGTCCTATTGGGACACCGTGCTGACGGTGGGGCATGCCCTGCTGGCCCTGGGCATCGAGCCGGGCGACCGGGTCGCGATCCACTCGGAGAACCGGCGTGAGTGGCTGTTCACCGACGTGGCCACGGTCGCGGTCCGGGCGGCCACGGTGGGCCTCTACCCGACCAACCCGGCGCCGGAGGTGCAGTACCTGCTGTCGCACTCCGGCGCCAAGGTGCTGGTGGTCGAGGACCAGGAGCAGCTGGACAAGGCGCTGGCCGTGCTGGACGAGTGCCCGGACCTGCAGCGCATCGTCTACGTCGACCCCAAGGGAATCCGCAACCGCTACGACCACCCCGCGCTGCTGTCGTGGGACCAGTTCCTGGCGATCGGCGCTGAGCACCGCGCGGCCAACCCCGGCGCGGTGGAGCAGCGGATGGCCGAGGCCACCCCGGACGACATCGCGACGCTCATCTACACCTCCGGGACCACGGGCCGGCCCAAGGGGGCCATGCTCTCGATCGCCAATGTGGAGTTTGCGATCGAGGTGCTGGTGGAGCGCGGCGGGTTCACCGGTCGTCCCCCCAACCCGAGCGACCTCGTGCTCTCCTACCTGCCGCTGTGCCACGTGGTGGAGCGCGCCTTCTCGGTGTGGTTCAACGCCGGTGGCGGTGTGCAGGTCAACTTCGCCGAATCGATCGCGACCGTGCAGACGAACCTGCGGGAGGTGCAGCCGACCATCCTCTTCGGCGTGCCGCGGATCTGGGAGCGGATCCTCGCCTCCGTCCAGATCGGACTGCGCAACGCGTCGCTGTTCAAACGGGCCAACGCGAAGCTCTGGCTGAAGGTGGCGGACCGGATCGGCGACACGCTGGTGCGCACCGGCGGCAACCACACAGTCGGCACCCGGATCCTCTACGGCATCGGCTGGCTCTTCTTCTACCGGGCCCTGCGGGAGCGCATCGGCATGCGCCGGGTCCGCCACGCCGCCTCCGGCGCGGCCCCGATCGCGCCGGAGGTGCTGCGCTTCTTCATGGGCATCGGGGTCCCGATGCACGAGGCGTACGGGATGACCGAGAACGCGGCGATCGCCACGACCAACCGTCCGGGCCGGGTGAAGCTGGGCACGGTCGGCGAGCCGCACGAGGGCGTGGAGCTGCGCATCGACGAGGAGACCGGCGAGATCCTCACCCGGCACCCGGGCGTGTTCCGCGGCTACTTCCGCGACCCAGAGGCGACGGCGCGCGTGCTGACCCCCGACGGCTGGCTGCACACCGGCGACATCGGCGAATGGGTCGATGGAACCCACGTCCGCATCACCGACCGGGCCAAGGACATCATCATCACCTCCGGCGGCAAGAACATCGCGCCGAGCGAGATCGAGAACGCGCTCAAGGCCTCGCCGTACATCAAGGAGGCCATCGTCATCGGCGACCGCCGGCCCTACCTGGTCGCCCTCATCGGCATCGAGCTGGAGACGGTCGGCGACTGGGCCACCCGCCGGGGCATCGCCTACACGACTTACCGCGACCTGTCGGAACAGCCGGAGGTGATCGCGCTGGTGCAGCGCATCGTGGACGAGGTGAACGCGCGGTTCGCCCGGGTCAGCAACGTCCGCAAGTTCCGGATGCTGCCCAAGGAGCTCGACCACGAGGACGGTGAGCTGACCGCCACGCAGAAGGTGAAGCGCTCCGCCATCGCGAAGCTCTTCGCCGACCTGGTCGAGGACATGTACTCGGGACGGGAAGGCGGTGCCGGCGCGTGACGACCGCCATCGAGGTCATCAGCCGCGGGCTCGGCACCGGCAGCATCTACGCCCTGATCGCGCTGGGCTTCGTCATCATCTACCGGGCCACCCGGGTGATCAGCTTCGCCCAGCCGGCCCTGATGCTCGCCGGCGCCGTGCTCGTGACGTACCTGGTGGAGCCGCTCGGCTTCTACGCCGCCGTGGTCGCTGGCGCGCTGGGGACCGCGCTGCTCGCCCTGGTGGCCGAACGGGTCGCGGTGCGGCCCATGCTCGGCCGGCCGGTCTTCACGATCGCGATCATTACGATCGGACTCGATGTCGTGATCCGCGTGATCGCCATCGCCTTCATCGGCACCGATCTCCCTCAGGTCGGCGACCCGTGGGGACTGAAGACAGTCAATGTTTTCGGCGCAATCCTGGAGCAGCGGCACATCGCGATGGTCCTCACCACCGCCGCGCTGGTGGCCGCGCTGTTCGGATTCCTCCGCTACACGCGGATCGGCCTGGCCATGCGCGCGGCCTCCTTCGACCAGGAGGCGGCGATGGCGCAGGGTGTCTCGGTCGGCGCCGTCTTCGCGGTCTCCTGGGCGATCGCGGGCGGGCTCGCCGCCATCGGTGGCGTCTTCGCCGCCAGCGGCACCGCAGTCTCCGGCACGATGTGGCTCATCGCGCTGGTCGCGCTGCCGGTCATCATCCTCGGCGGCCTGGACTCGCTGGTGGGAGCGCTGATCGCCGGCCTCTTCGTCGGGGTCGTCCAGTCGACCGTGGCCCACTTCCAGCAGTACTTCCCGTCCTGGGTGGGCGGCAACGTCGCGGCGATCTCGCCCTACGTGCTGATGATGGTGGCCCTGCTGGTGCGGCCGTACGGCCTTTTCGGCACCCGGGAGGTCGAGCGCGTATGAGCACCATGGTCAGGGGACGTCCGCTGCTCTACACCTCGTACGAAGCGGAGATGGCGCTGCTCAACACCCGCACCAAGCGGGTGTGGCTCGGCGTGCTGCTGATCATCGGGGCGGCGCTGCCGTTCCTGCTCACCGACGCCACGCTGCAGACCTTCGCCCGGGCGATGATCACCGCGGTGGGCGTGATCGGGCTCGGGCTGCTCACCGGGTACGCCGGCCAGGTGTCGTTGGGCCACGCCTTCTTCATCGGCCTGGGGGCGTACACCGCCGCGGTGCTCGGCGGTGACCCGGAAGGACGCCGCCTCGGGTTCGGCATCACCGAGCTGCTGATCTGGCTCCCCGCGGCCGGTCTGGTCGCGGCCCTTGCCGGCCTGCTGGTCGCCCCGCTGGCCGTACGGTTGCGCGGCCTCTACCTCGCCATCGTCACGCTCGGTCTGGTCTTCGTCGGTGGGCACATCTTCAACGAGTGGCGCGACGCCACCGGCGGGCCGGGCATCGGGCGCTCCATGCCGGCCCCCACGCTGTTCGGCTACGAGCTGGGCGTTAACGGCGAGCTCTTCACCCGTGACCAGAAGCTGTACTGGCTCATGTTCGCGGTGCTCGTGGTCTTCGCGCTCGCCGCCCGCAACATCGCGCGGTCGCGGGTCGGGCGCGCGTTCACCGCCATCCGTGACCGGGACGTCGCGGCCGGGGTGATGGGGGTGAACCTGGCCCGGTACAAGGCGACGGCGTTCGCGATCTCGTCGTTCTACGCCGGCTGCTGTGGGGCTCTGCTCTACGTCGTGCCGGGCTTCCTCGCGCCCAACGGGGTGTTCAACCTCGAGGTGTCGGTGCTGTTCATCGCGATGCTGCTCATCGGAGGCGTCGGGACCATCTCCGGGGCGATCCTCGGGGCGTTCTTCATCACGTTCCTGCCCACGGCGACGCGGCTGATTCCCGACGCGTTTCCGTTCATCAGCGCCAGCCCGACCGAGTTCCCCAACGTGTTCATCCTGGAGCAGGTCCTCTACGGCGCGCTGGTGATCATATTCCTGATCTTCGAACCACGAGGATTGTTCGGCATCTGGCTACGCCTGCGCAACTACTGGAAGACGTGGCCGTTCTCCTACTAGTCCCGTAAGGAAGTGAAACATGCGAAAACTCAAGCAAGTCGCAGCCGTCTCGGCCGCGGCCGTACTGATCACCGGCCTGGCCGCCTGTCGCGGCACCGAGGGCGGGGGCACCACCGAGGAAGGCATGAAGACCGACTTCGGCGTGACCGAGGAGCCGTGCCCGGACGCCGTGAACCCGGACAACGGCTGCATCTACCTCGGCATCCTCTCCGACCTCACGGTCGGCCCGTTCAGCCCACTGGCCCCCGCGATCGTCGAGGCCCAGAAGGCGTTCTGGAAGCGGGTCAACCAGCAGGGCGGCATCGGTGGATACGACGTCGACGTCAGCACGTACATCCGGGACAACAAGTACGACGCGCAGACCACGGTCGAGGTCTACCAGGAGATCAAGCCCCACATCCTCGCCCTGGCCCAGACGCTCGGCTCGGACCCCACCGCGGCGATCCTCGATGACCTGAAGGCGAGCAACATCATCGCCGCGCCGGCCGCGTGGAGCTCGGCGTACGCGTTCGAGGACGTCATCCTCGAGTCGGGCGCCAACTACTGCGTCGAGACGATGAACGCGATCGACTTCGCCAAGGGGGCCAAGCCGGACATCGACTCGATCATGTCGGTGCACTACCCGGGTGACTACGGCGACGACGCGGCCGGTGGCGCGCAGTACGCCGCCGACAAGCTCGGGCTGTCCTTCACCAGCGTGGTCACCGGGACCGGCGTCGAGAACCAGAGCGGCGCGGTGAGCCAGATCCTGACCGAGCGGCCCGACCTGCTCATCATCACCACCGGCCCGCGCGAGATGGCGGCGATCGTGGGTGGCGTCTACGCCCAGGCGCAGACCACCGGCTACACGCCGATGGTCATCGGCACCAGCCCGACCTGGCACCGCGACCTGCTCGGCAGCCCGGTCGCCCAGGCGCTGCAGGCGGCCTACTTCCAGTCCGGCCCGTGGGGACCGTGGGACTCGGACACGCCCGGCCACCGGGCCATGCGCGAGGCGCTCGGCAAGCCCGAGACGATCACCGACGGCTACACCGCCGGCTGGGTATGGTCGTACCCGATCAAGGCCGCGCTGGAGAAGGCGGCCGAGAACGGTGACCTGACCCGCGCCGGCGTCTTCGCCGCGGCGAAGTCGCTCACCTCGGTCGACTACGAGGGCATGCTGCCGGCCGGTGCCGGCAACTACGCCGGCGGTCCGTCCGGCCAGGTGAAGACGACGATCATCAGCAAGCCCGACCCGAACTCGTCGACCGGTGTCAAGCCGGTGACCGAGGCCATGGTCGGCCCGACCGCGCAGGGCTTCACCCTCACCGAGCCCTGCTACGAGATGCTCAAGAAGTAGGCCCAGCGCCTCACGACGGTGAGAGATCAGGGGGTTGGTGCCCGCCGGGCACCAACCCCCACAGTTGTTGACTCATGTCGGTCCACCGCGGGCATCGACCGGGCAA
>JADGGF010000399.1 GCA_019690055.1 Micromonosporaceae bacterium | reverse complement strand
CGACGTGCTGGTCAACAACGCCGGCCGGGCCATAATCGGCGCGGTCGAGGAGATCAGCGACGCGCAGCTGCGCGACCTGATGGACCTGCATCTGTACGGCCCGGCGGCACTCGTCCGGGCGGCGCTGCCCGTGATGCGTGCGCAGGGCGCCGGAACGATCGTGCAGATGAGCAGCCAGGGCGGACGAATGTCGTTCGCCGGCGTCTCGGCCTACTCCGCGTCGAAGTTCGCCCTGGAAGGCTGGTCCGAGGCGCTGGCCGGGGAGGTCGCACCGTTCGGCATCCGCGTGATGATCGTCGAGCCGAGCCGGTTCCGGACCTGCTTCCACGCGGCCGATGTGCTGGAGTTCACCGAGGCGTCGGAGACCTATCGCGGCGTGCTCGCCGCCGTTCGGGCCGACCTGGCCGGCGCCGATGGCCGGCAGGAGGGTGACCCAGCGCGGGCCGCGGAGATCATCGTCTCCCTCGTGCACGGTGACGAGGTGCCGCTGCGACTCCCACTCGGTCGTGAGCGGTCGAGCGCCTCTCCGAGACGTACCAGCGTGGTCTGGCCGAGGTCGAGCGGTGGGCGGAGGTCGCCGCCAGCGCCGATTTCGCGGACGCGCCGGCCTCGGTCCGGCCGATCTAGCCCAGATCAGTTATCGGGTGGATTTGGTGTCGCTATGGCTGCACCAAATCCACCCGATAACGAGCCGGCGGTGGCCACTGTGGACGAAACCGTACGGTCTCCGCACGCGGGCCAGCTACAGTGGCCGGGTGCGTGAGACACCCGAGGAACTCGCCCAGCTGCAGGCCCTGCTCGACGCGTCCCTATCGCGGTCCACCGCCCATCTCCGCTCGATCTTCACCGGGCGCACGGTGACGGCCGAGCAGGTCACGCGGATCCTGACCGGCATGTCCACACTGGCCCTGTCCAGCGTGACCGCGAAGGGCGAGCCGCGGATCAGCGGCGTCGACGGCCACTTCCTGCACGGCAAGTGGCACTTCGGTACGGCGCGCAGCGCCGCCAAAGCCCGGCACCTCGCGGCCCGCCCGGCCGCCAGCGTCGCGCACATGCGCGGCGAGGACCTGGGTGTGTTCACACACGGGACGGTCGAGATCCTCAACCCCGAGGACGGCCCGGCCGCCGCGGATTGGCCCGACCTGCTCGCGTACTTCCAGGACTTCTACGGCGCCGATGCCTTCGACTGGGACCGCGAGGTCGTCTACTACCGCCTGCACCCGCACTGGATGACCGTCCACGCCCCCGACGTCGCGAAGCTCATCGGCTGACAGGCGTCGCGGACGCAGAGCCACTCGGGTCCTCGGCAGCCACAACCGTAGAAAGAACTATGGAAGTTGGTTGAACTGCTCGCGAGCGAACTGGGCCATCGTCGCGAGGCGTTGTCGGTCGTGAGTGTGAGATCAATGTGGACCGCAATCTCCGACCGAAAGAAGAAGACCGAGACGACCCGTGGACTAGCGACATGATCGTGAACCGGGTCGAGGCCACGCCATTCAAGGCCGTGAGAGTTCGTCCAGCGCCGCCGGCGACCACTTGGCACCATGAGGGCTGCCGTGAGGCACGGTGGCAATGCGTCGCACGTCGCGGGCCAGGCGTTGCCAGACACGACGGTAGTCGGGCTGCTCGATGAGGCGTCCATCGGCGGCGTAGACCGCGTCAACGAGGAATATGTCCCTGGCCACCGGCCGCCCGTGGTGACCGATGAGTGGATGTGTCGCAAACTGCACACCGATGAAGCCGCTGTAGGAGCACGCAGCTTCGTATTCGAACGGTGTCGTGAAGGGCGGCAGACAGACCGTCGGTCAGTCTGGCCGACCACACCCATATGGTGGTCCGTGGGTGCCCATCCGCGCCGTGACCGTGCTCGGCCAGGTTGACGCTAGACGCCGTCCACACCCGGGCCTCATTGAACCCGCGGTTGCCGGTCGGCACAAGGTCATAGCCGGTGAGACGCCACGGACCGAATGACTCCGGGAGCCCGTTGTCCAGAAGGCTCTGGAGCTCGGCCGTCGTGATGTGGGCACTGATTCGACGCCCACCTCGACGCCGCAGGCCATTGATGTTCGTGACGGGAGGCCGAGGCGGCCCCGACGGCGTCAGCCGAGACTGTCTCGCTCGGTCCACCGTGCGGTCACCAGCCACGGGCGCGCCAGTCGGGGAGGGACGGGCGTTCGGCGCCGAGGGTGGAGTCGCGGCCGTGGCCGGGGTAGAACCACGTCTCGTCCGGCAGCCGATCGAAGAGCTTGCGCTCGACGTCGTTGATGAGCGAGGCAAAGTCGGCCGGGTTGCCGCGGGTATTGCCGACGCCCCCGGGGAAGAGGCTGTCGCCGGTGAACAGATGAGGAAAGCCGGTGGGGTCGCGGTAGAGCAGGGCGATCGACCCGGGCGTGTGGCCCACGAGGTGGATCACTTCGAGCTGGCAGTCGCCCACTTCGATATGATCGCCGTCGGCCACGGTGGCGTGCACCACCGGCAATTCACCGGCGTCGGCGGCGTGGGCCACCGACATGGCACCCGTCTCGGTCACCACGTCAGCCAGCGCACCCCAGTGGTCCCGGTGCCGATGGGTGGTGACCACTGTGGACAGTCCACCGTGGCCGATGAGGTCGAGGATGCGGTCGGGCTCGGCGGCGGCGTCGATCAGGATCTGGTCGCCGGTCTCCTTGCAGCGCAGGAGGTAGACATTGTTGTCCATCGGACCGACCGACAGCTTGGTGATGACGAGGTCGGCCAGCTCGCGGACCTGGGGCGGCCCGCCCGGGGTGACGTTGCCGGTGTAGCTCACGGTCAGGAACCTACCGCGACCGGGGCCGCCGACGAAGGGCCACCGGCGAGTCATGGCCCGCGACCGGCGCCAACCCCACGACGGGCACCGCAGCCCGGCGCGGCCGGGCGGCAAATGACTTTGCGCGCGTCGGTCACCGAACTACGGTCGAATCACCATGAACGCCACAACCCTCCGTCGCCTGGGCTGGGACGCCCACCTCGACGACGCGTACCAGCGGCACGACCGTCCCGGCCAGTGGCCCGCCCGCGTCAGCCGCGTCGACCAGGGCGTCTGCACCCTGCTCGGCGCCGGTGAGGTGCGGCGGGCGAGCGTCGCCGGTCATCTGCTGGCCGCCGCCGCCCGTGATCGGTCCCGCCTGCCCTGTCCGGGCGATTGGGTGGTGGTGCGGACCTGGCCGGACGGGCGGTTGACCATCGAGGCCGTCCTGCCCCGCCGCGGAACGGTCTGGCGAACGTCTCGGCCCGGACCCGTGGCGTCCAATGTAGACATCATGGTCATGGTCGACAAGGGTCGATATCCCGAGGCGGAGCTCATCCGCGACCTGCGGGCCCTGGTCGCCGCTGGCCGTACGGTGGGGCTGATGGGGACCGACGCGGCGTCACGCGCCAAACTGGCGACGAAGCTCGCCGGGACGGATGTGCTCATGCCGGCCACGGACGCGTTGGTCCCGCTCCCCGGCGGCGGGGCGGCCATCGCCACCGACGGCGACCGGTTCGACATCGAACTCAGTTACATCGATAGAGATTTTCCCCCGATACCGTCGTTGCCCCGACACCGCCGGCCGCTGGCCGATAGGCCGGCCCTGGCCTGACCATTCAGCCAGGACGCATCAGTCGGGTCAGCCGTGACGCAACAAGTCGGGTCAGCCACGACGCATTGACCACGTCAGTGGTGAAGCATGAGCCGGGTCAACCGGGAAGCGTGAGCCGGGTGGGCAGCCGCCGAGGCAGCCACGCCGGCTGATGCGCAGCCCGCAGCCGGTCGGTACAGTGCATCGCTGTCACCCTGAGACGGGGTGGGCACGCGGGGGCAGGACACGATGACCGGCGGCTAGAGGGACCTCGATGGCGGGCAGTGGCGGGCGGCACGCTCGTCCGGATGAACCGGACGAGGTGGACGCGTCCGGTGACAGCTCGGGGATCACGCCCCCGACTCAACCGCTGCCCATAGTGCGCCGTGAAGGCCCCGAGACACACCACGTCCGCGCGGTGGCCAAGCGTGTCCCCTCGGCTCTGCCCGCGCTCGGTCGTGATGAGGTCTCGGACGTGCCCGCCTCCGTCCGGGCCGCCATTGACCGTCGCCGGCGCGCCCGCGAGATGGCGACGGGCGCCTCGCCCATGGGCCAGCCCGCCCCGACTCCTCCGCCGGCCCCAGCTGATCCGTCGGTCGCAGCCACGCCGCCGAGCCCGGCCGCGCCGAGCCCGACTGCGCCGAGCCCGGCCTCATCGTCAAGCCCGACCACGCCGCCGAGCCCGGCCCCATCGCCGAGCCCGGCCTCATCGTCAAGCCCGACCACGCCGCCGAGCCCGGCCCCTCCGTCGAGTCCAGCTCCGCCCGGCCCAGCCTCGCCGTCGGGCGAGGCTGCCCCGCCGTCGACAGCGTCGCTGAGCCCGGCCGTGCCGCGGCAGCGGACCGAGCCGGCGATCGAGCAGACCGGAGGGTCAGGGGCCCGGTCCGTCGGGGCGGCTGCACCCGACGTGGCGCCAGCCGAGGTCGAGCTTGTGCCGGTCGG
>JADGGF010000398.1 GCA_019690055.1 Micromonosporaceae bacterium | reverse complement strand
AAGACACCAGCCCCCTAGAGGGTGGGCATGGAGAGGTCGGCGGTGGGGTCGGCGTCGACGGAGAGCCGGACCATGCCGTTGGTCAGGTCCGGGTGCTCGACCTTGAGCGCGTAGTCCACCGCCTCGGCCAGGCTCATCGCGGCCCCGGCGGCGTACGCCTCGTCAAAGGCGGCGTCGCCCATGATGTGGCGCACCGCCGACTCGTGCCGCTGCCCCATCGGCCCGAGCTCCCCCCGGTGCCGCTTCAGCCGGGAGCGCGCCGCCTGCGAGGCGCCGAAAAGCGTCGCCGCCTGGGTCATCTCGCCGCCGAGCGCACACCGCACCGCCATGGCGGTCAGCGCCTCGGTCGCCCCCCAGTGGTAGCCGTGGGACATCCGGCCCTTGAGCGCGACGACGATGTGGTCATGGGCAGCGATCAGGTCGCCCCGGGACAGCGCAACCATGCCCAGCAGCATGTCGATGCTGCGCCGTCCCCGCTCAGTCGGATGGGTCGAAGCCACCGCGCGGGCGGCCGACAGCTCGGTCGCCGCCTCGGCCAGGCGCCCGCGCCGCCACAGCATCTGGGCCAGGCAGAACACCGCGGGCAGCGCCTCGGCCTCGACGTGGTGGTTGCGGGCCCACTCGATCGCCTCACGGCAGGCCAGCTCGGCCTCCTCGTCCCGGCCCAACGCGTTCAGCGCCTCACCCCGGTACGCGCTGACCCGGGCGATGAGCGCCGCCTGCCCGGTGCGCCACGCCGCCTTCTCGGCCTCCACAAGCAGGCGAAGCTGCTCATCCAGCTCGTTGTCGGCCCCGGCCTGACGGGAAGAGACGTGGTAGGCGGCGGCCAGCTCGGCCGGCGGGATCTCCTCGGCCCCGCGGGTGGCGGCGAGCTTCTCGAAGAGCCGGAACAGCCACAGGCGCCCCTCGCGGGCCAGCCCACGCTCACGCCACCACTCGTCCATGAGCACGGCCAGCCGCAGCCCCTCCCGGATGCGGCCCGCGTTGACGCTCCACAGCAGCGCGGCCCGCACCTCCGCCGCCAAGTGGTCGATCGCGTACGTGCTGAGCGTGACCGGCTCGCCATTCGCGTCGGTGTGCACCCGGCCGACGGCGTGCAGCGCCCACTGCAGGTGGCGGTCGCGAGCGGCCTCCTCCTCACCGGCCGCCACCAGCGCCCGGACGCCGAACGCCTTGATCGGGTCGAGCACCCGGTAGACCACCTCGTTCTTGGTGGGTCCCGGTTCGACCGTGACGAGCGATTTGTCGACCAGCACGGCGAGCTGGGTGACCGAGCCCGCCCCCGCCACGTACTCGACGGTCTGCAGGTCGACTCCGCCGGCGAACACGGACAGCTGGCGCAGCAGGGCGGCGGCCCGGCCCGGCAGGTTGCGGTACGACCACTCGACGGTGGCGCGCAGCGTGGAGTGGCGATGCCGGGTGAGGGTGATCGCGGTGAACTCACCGGTCATCCCGGTGCTCACGTCCAGGGTGCCGAGCAGATCCTCGAGACGGTCGGCGAGCTGGCTCGCCGTGAACAGGCGCAGCCGGGCGGCCGCCAGCTCGAGCGCGAGCGGCAGGCCGTCCAGCCGCTGGGCGACCCGGTAAAGATGGGCGAGCTCCTCCGGCTCGGGCTCCCGCCCGCCGCGGGCGGCGGTGGCCCGGTCCACCAGCAGGCGGACCGCGTCCGGCATCGGGCCGTTGGTGGTGGCGAGCATGTCCATGGGTGGGATGCGCCACACGAGCTCGCCCGGTACGCCAAGGGGTTCGCGGCTGGTCGCCAGCACCCGCACCCCGGGACCCGCACCGACCAGGCGGTCGACCAGCGGCCGCACCGCCGACAGGTGCGCGTCGGCCGTGTCCAGCACGAGCAGCAGCGAGCGGGGCCGGACGAACTCGACCACCGTCTCCACGACCTGGCGGCCGGGCTCGGGCCGCACGCCCAGCGCCTCGGCCACCGCCACGGCCACGAGGTACGGGTCGGTGACCGCCGCGAGGTCGGCGAACCAGACGCCGTCGGGACAGAGCGACGCCAGCGCGCGCCGCGTCTCGCTCTCCGCTGTGCCCGGAGCGTAACCGTCCGCCCTGGGCGCCCCCGGAGCCGCCAGCCCGGCATCGACGTCGGGGGGCGTGGGCGCGAAGGCGCTGGCCGCCTCGATGGCGAGCCGGGTCTTGCCCGCCCCACCCGGGCCGACCACGCTGACGAGCCGCCGGGCGGCGATGACCTCACGCAGCTCCTCGAGCTCGACCCGACGACCGACGAAGCTGGACGGCGGGGCTGGCAGGTTGTGCGCAGCCGCCGCCGGGGTCCGCGGCCGCGGGAAGGTCCGCTCCAGGCCGTCGGCGACGAGCTGGAACAGCCGCTCCCGGCCGTCGAAGCCCCGGAGCTGGAACAGCCCCAGGTTGATCAGGGAGGCGTCCTCGGGGAGCTTGTCCGCCAGCTGCGCGGTCGCGGCCGAGCAGAGCACCTGGCCGCCGTGCGCGGCCGCGGCGACCCGGGCCGCCCGGTGCACGACGGGGGTGGCGTACTCGCCCGCGACGGGCTGTGCGTAGCCGCTGTGCAGCCCCATGCGCACCTTGGGTCGGGCCTCGGGGTTGGGCCACTTGTGCGCGGCGAGCGCGCGCTGCCCCGCAATGCAGGCCCGCAGGGCGGCGTTGGCGTCGGCGAAGACCGCGAACACGGAGTCACCCTCCGTGAACATGGCGACGCCATCCGCCGCGCCCAACGCACGACGCAGTATCTGCCGGTGCTGGGCGAGCATCGGCCGGTACTGGCCGCCGAGCATCTGTGCTAACCGGGTCGATCCCTCGATATCAGTGAAGAGGAACGTCACCAGGCCGCTCGGCAGGTCCCGCTTTGACGCCAAAGCTGAAACCTCCGCCCCTGGAAGTTCGGGATCATCCTGCCCCACCCGACCGCCGTTCGCCAGAGGTGAATCGGACCGATCCACCGGCACATGTCGGCGCAGAACGCAAGCCTACCGTCGGCTTTACGTCGCGGCCAATCCTCCACGCCGAGCCGATCGCAGCGCAACCCCGGCCGACCACGGTGACGACGGTACCGGCGCCGATCCGTGTCTCAGTACGTGGAACGGACATGGTGGACCCGGCATTGTCGAATCGGGACGGGGCGGGCAAGCTGGTCCCGTGAGGCTTCGGGAGTGGGACCCCGCCGCCGCTCCGGCGGAAGAGATCGCCGCGTGGCTGGAGCTGTACAACGCGGTGGGCGCCCACGATCTCCCTAACGACCCACCGTGGGTCAACGACCACCTGCGGGAGTACCTGGTCGAGACCATGCCCGGCGAGCGGCGCACGTGCTGGGTAGCGCAGGAGGCCGACGGACGCATGCTGGGCTTCGCCGGGTTGCTGGTCCTGTCCGATCTCGGCGTGCTCGAGCTCTACGTGCGGCCCGACGCCCGGGGCAACGGCGTGGGCCGGGCCCTGCTCGCCGCGGTGGCCGACCGGGCCAGCGTCGAGCACTTCAGCTCGCTCGGCGTCGAGGCGGTGGGCGGTACGCCGGCGGCCGCTTTCTACGAACGGTACGGCTTTACCCACGTCTACACCGAGATGCGCAGTATCCTGCCGCTGTCCCATGTGGACTGGAAGCACGTCGAGGAGATGGCGGCCGGCCTCGTGTCGGGGTACGTGGTGCAGGTGCACGTGGGGTCGCTCCCCGAGGCCCTGCTGCCGGCCTACGCGGAGGCCAAGCAGGTTCGCCGGGCCGACCCGGTCGGCGACATGGATGTGCGCCCCATCGCGTACGACGCCGACCGGCTGCGGGCGAGCCTGCACTGCCTGAACGTTCGTGGGCTGCGGCCCTACATCGTGGTCGCCATCCACGAACGCACCGGGGTGGTGGCCGGCCTGACCGAGCTGGTCGTGCCGGCGCAGCACCCCACCCGGGCCGACCAGTACGACACGATCATCGTGCCCGCCCACAACAGCTACGGCCTGGCCCGCGCGATCAAGGCCCGCATGCTGCTCGAGCTGCGCGATCGGCAGCCTCAGTTGCGGGAGGTCCAGACCTGGCACGCCACCGACCGGGTCCAGCTCCAGCAGGTCAACAAGGAGCTCGGGTTCCAGGCCGACCGGGAGTGGCGCGAGTACGAAGTGGACGTCGACGAGCTGGTCGCCCGGCTCGCCGCCTGAGCATCGTCGTCACCCGGTCCCGTCGTCACCCCGGTTCCGTCGTCACCCGGTCCCGTCGACAGCCTGTCGCCAGGGCCTCGATCGGCGAGACCCGGGCGGCCCGGACGGCCGGATACAGACCCGCCAGCGCACCGATGAGCATGGTGGCGCTCACACCGCCGGCGGCCGCCCAGGTCGGCACGGTCGCGGGCCATCCCTGGTACGCCGCGAACGCCGCTGTCACGGCCGCGCCCACCCCGACGCCGGCGACGCCGCGCAGGGTGGACAGGAGCAGCGACTCGGCCAGGAACTGCAGCCGGATCTGCCCGCGGGTCGCTCCCAACGATCTACGCAGACCGATCTCCGACCGGCGCTCGAGCACCGAGATGACCATCGTGTTGGCCACGCCGACGCCGCCGACGAGCAACGCGACCGCCCCC
>JADGGF010000397.1 GCA_019690055.1 Micromonosporaceae bacterium | reverse complement strand
GGCACGACCGGCGTGACCTTGGCCGAGGGCAGGGTCAGCGTGACCTCGAGCCCGCCCTCGGGGTTGGCCGTGGCGGTCACCGTGCCCCCGTGGGCGTCGGCGACGGCCCGGACGATCGACAGCCCCAGGCCCGAACCCCGGCCGCCCGTGCGCTCGCGACCGCCACGCCGGAACGGCTCGAACAGCCGCGGTACGTCGGCGGGCTCCACGTCGAAGCCCGTGTTGCGGACCACGAGCCAGGAGTGCTCGTCGTCACCGCCCGTACGGACCCAAATATTCCCATGCAGGTGGTTGTACCGGACCGCGTTCTCGATGAGGTTGCCAGCGAGCCGGTCCAGCAGCCCGGGGTCGCCGACGACCGGGGCCGGCTGCAGGTCCTGCTCCACCATGAGATGAATACGATCGATCTCCCGGCTCATCGCGGACAGCGCCGACGTGACGCAGTCGGCGAGGTCGGCCGGCACCTTCTTGGACAGCCGCCGGCCCGACTGCGCCTCGGTGCGGGCGAGCAGCAGCAGCGACTCGACCAGGGCGTTGGCCCGCTCGGAGCCGTCGCGGACCACCTTGGCCATGCGACGGTACTCCTCGATGTCCGCGTCCGGGTCGGCGAGCGTCACCTCGACCTCGGTACGCATCACGGTCAGCGGCGTGCGCAGCTCGTGCGAGGCGTTGGCCACGAACCGCTTCTGCGAGTCGAAGGTCGCGCTGATGCGGTCCATCATGGCGTCGAACGTGTTCGCCAGCTCGGCCACCTCGTCGTCGGCGCCCACGTACCGGATGCGCTGGTCGAGGGTGTCCCCGGTGAGCGCCCGGGCCGTGGTGGTGACCTGCTGCAGCGGGCGGAGGGCTCGGCCGGCGACGAAATAGGCGCCGGCCACACCGGCGGCGCCGACCAGCGCCACCGCGAGCAGCCCGGCGAGGAGCATCTCCCAGCGGGCGCGGGCGAGCACGCCCGAGCGCCACTCGCCGTAATCAACCTCGACGCCAGTGGTGGCGTTGACCAGCCGGGTGCCGGGCGGCAGCGCCTGCGCCTCGCTCATCGCGTGACCGACGACCAGCCAGCCGAGCAGGACGATCACCAGCGCGCCGGCCACCAGCAGCACGCCGTTGAGGATCGTGAGCCGCAGCCGCAGCGTCGGGCGGAACCACCGCGGCCGGCCTCGCGCGTCGTAGACCGTCATGACTCCGCCCGGATCTCACCGTCGGACTCGGCCCGGGCCTCACCGGCGGCCGCGGGCTCGGCGGGTGCCGGGGACCCGGCCGGCCCGCCGGCGTCGCCCGCCGCAGGGATGCGGTATCCGGCACCGACCACGGTCTCGATGAGCGGCGGATCGCCCAGCTTGCGGCGAAGCGTCATCATCGTCACCCGTACGGTGGTGGTGAACGGGTCGGCGTTGGCGTCCCAGACGCGCTCCAGCAGCTCCTCGCTCGAGACGACCCCGCCCCGCGCCTTGAGCAGCTCCTCCAGCAGCCCGAACTCCTTGCGGGTCAGGTCCAGCGGCTCGCCGCCCCGGGTGACGGTGCGCGTGGCCTGGTTCAGCACCACGTCGGCCGCGACCAGCACGGGGGGTGCCGCCGGGGTGGCCCGCCGGCCGAGGGCGTGCACCCGCGCCACCAGTTCGTCGAAGGCGAACGGCTTGGGCAGGTAGTCGTCGGCGCCGAGCTGCAGCCCTTCCACCCGATCGGCCACCGAGCCGCTCGCGGTGAGCATGAGCACCCGGGTCAGGGCGCCGGACGCGACCAGGTCGGCGCAGATCTGGTCGCCGTGCACGCCGGGCAGGTCCCGGTCCAGCACGACCACGTCGTAGCGGGTGACCAGCGCCATCTCGTGCCCGGTCGTGCCGTCGTAGGCCACGTCGACGGCGAGCCCGACCCGGCGCAGCCCGCGGGCGATGGCGTCGGCGAGGGCCTTCTCGTCCTCAACCACGAGCACTCGCACGTACGCACCTCCCATCGCAGCAACGCAAGCAATCCAGGCTAACGACGACACGGCGGGCCGGGCTACCGTCGGCCCGGCAGGCGAATGGCCGGTCAACCGGCCCGGCCCCGATCCGTCGCGCTGTAGATACCTGCCTAATGGCGCTGTAGATATCCACCTAACGGGGTTCGTAGATATTGACAGCGAGAAGCAATGAGACTATCGTCACTATTAGTTTGTTAGTAAAGCTTCCTAACAAACTCGGGATCACTCCTCCCCATGGACCGGAGGTTGCGCATGAGACGATCCGTCCGCCACGCATTGAGCGCGGCCGCTATCCTGCTCGCCATCGGCGTCGCCGCCGTACCCCTCCGGGCGGCGTTCGCGGCCAACGGGGCATCGGCGACCTTCACCAAGCTCTCCGACTGGGGCACCGGATACGAGGGCAAGTTTACGATTGTCAATAATTCAACGAGTCCCCTGACGTGGCGGGTCGAGTTCGATCTCCCGGCCGGCGCGACGATCTCGTCGTTCTGGGACGCCGCGGTGGTCAAGACCGGCAACCACGTGGTCGCCACGGGCACCTGGAACGCCACGCTCGGCGTGGGCCAGTCGACCAGCTTCGGGTGGATCGGCGCTCCCGGCGGCATCGCGCCAACCAACTGCACGCTCAACGGCGCGTCGTGTGAGGCGGGCGGCACGGTCGACACGACTCCGCCGACCACGCCGGGCACGCTCTCCAGCCCCAGCAAGACGTCGACATCCATCACACTCTCGTGGGGCGCTTCCACCGACTCCGGCGGCAGCGGCCTGGCCGGCTACAACATCTACCGCAACGGATCGAGCACCCCGACCCACCAGACCAACGGCACCAGCACCACCTTCACCGACACCGGCCTCGCCCCGAACACCACCTACACCTACACCGTCCGCGCCCGCGACGGCGCCGGCAACCTCTCGGGCCCCAGCAACCAGATCTCGGTCACCACCAACGCGAGCCCGACGGACACGACCCCGCCGACCACACCGGGCACGCTCTCCAGCCCGGCCAAGACGTCGACATCCATCACACTCTCGTGGGGCGCCTCCACCGACTCCGGCGGCAGCGGCCTGGCCGGCTACAACATCTACCGCAACGGATCGAGCACCCCGACCCACCAGACCAACGGCACCAGCACCACCTTCACCGACACCGGCCTCGCCCCGAACACCACCTACACCTACACCGTCCGCGCCCGCGACGGCGCCGGCAACCTCTCCAACCCGAGCAACCAGATCTCGGTCACCACCAACCCGATCCAACAGGGTGGCAGCCGCAAGGTCGGCTACTTCACGCAGTGGTCCGTCTACGCGCGCAACTTCCGAGTCAAGGACATCGACACCAGCGGCATGGCGGCGAAGCTGACCCACATCAACTACGCATTTGGGAACATCAACGAGCAGGGCCGCTGCTTCATGGTCAACGCCCAGGGCCAGGGCGACGCCTGGGCCGACTACCAGATGAAGTACAACTCCAGCAACTCGGTCAACGGCACCACCGACACCTGGGACCAGCCGCTGGCCGGCAGCTTCAACCAGCTCAAGCAGCTCAAGGCGAAGTACCCTCATTTGAAGGTGTACATCTCCCTAGGTGGCTGGACCTGGTCGAAGTACTTCTCCAACATGGCGCTGCCCCAGAACCGCGCCGCGGGCGTCGCCTCGTGCATCGACCTGTACATCAAGGGCAACCTGCCGCAGATCGGCGGGGAGCTGCAGGGCGGGCCGGGCTCGGCCTTCGGCGTCTTCGACGGCATCGACCTGGACTGGGAGTGGCCGGCCAGTGAGGGGAACACCGGCAACGTCATCCGGCCCGAGGACAAGGCGAACTTCCTCGCTCTCATCCAGGAGTTCCGGTCGCAGCTGGACGCCTACGGTGCCAGCGTGGGTCGAACCTACGACCTGACCGCGTTCCTCCCGGCCGACCTGGCGAAGATCGACGCCGGCATCAACCCGGCCATCTTCAACCACCTCACCTTCGCCACCGTCCAGGGGTACGACTTCTACGGCCCGTGGGGTCCGCAGACCAACCACCAGTCGCAGCTGCGCAACCCGCCCGGCAACCCGGTTCCGGCCAACCAGCGGTACTCGATCGAGAGCGCGATCAACAAGTACATCTCGATGGGTGTGCCGGCGAACAAGCTCGTGGTGGGCGTACCCGCCTACGGTCGCGGGTGGACGAACGTACCGAATGTCAACAACGGCCTGTACCAGAACGGCACCGCGGCCCCGGGCACCTTCGAGCAGGGCGTCGAGGACTACGACGTACTCAAGAACCGGCCGGGCACGGTGTTCCGCGACAACACCTACGGTGCGGTCTGGAAGTACGACGGCTCCACGTTCTGGTCCTACGACGACCCGCAACTGGTCCAGACCAAGGGTCAGTGGGTGAAGGCCAACGGTCTGGGCGGTCTGATGATCTGGTCGCTGGACGGGGATGACGGCAGCCTCGTCACGGCCATGCAAACCGGCCTCCAATAGCGCCGCCGCACGGTGGTCGGCGGTTCCGCATCCCCGCCGACCACCACCCGGCCAGCCTGAGGCCCGCCCCGAGGCAAGCAGTAAGAGCGGGCGCCCGTACGGTCAGCCGTACGGG
>JADGGF010000396.1 GCA_019690055.1 Micromonosporaceae bacterium | reverse complement strand
CCCCGGCCCCGCTCCCGCCTGACGTGCGCGGGACGGATGCCCTCCGGACGCCTGGTGCCCAGGACGGGCGCCTTCCAAACGCAACGGCGCGGGCGGGGGTGGCGGGCATACATAGGGATTTCACTTGTTCACCCCCTGAGGGCTCGCGCGGAGCGGCCGGCGCCACTATCGTCCATTCGGCGACGCTTGTCAGCCGAACAGGCAGGCCGAGCTAGCACCTTCGGCGAGCCGCCGCCCGCCCGCCGAGAACAGGACGGGCGACGCCGCTCGTCCGACACCGACGCCCGCCGAACGCCGCCCCGACGGCGGGGCGACCGTACTCTCGTCGATCCTGGCCGAGGGGGTCCCCGACCGTGCACGCCGACCGCCCGGCGCGGTTCCGCGACGTCTTCGCGTCCGGCGAGTTCCGCGCGCTCTACGCGGGCAGCGTCCTGTCGTGGGTGGGCGACTACGCCGCCCGAGCGGCGGTGACCGTCATGGTGTACCAGCACACCGGGTCGGCCGCCGCCAGCGCGGCCGCCTTCGCGGTCAGCTTCGCCCCGTGGCTGCTCGGCGGGTCGCTGCTCGTCGCGGTGGCCGAGCGCTACCCGTACCGGACCGTCATGGTCTGGTGCGACGTGGCGCGCACCGGCGGGATGGCCATCCTGGCCGTGGTGGGGGCCTCGCTGGGCCTGCCGGTGCTGTTCGGTCTCCTGCTGTTGTGTGCCCTGTTCGGTCCGCCCTTCGACGCCGCCCGCTCGGCGACCATGCCCCAGGTCCTGGGCCGGGACCGGTACGTCGCCGGGGTGGGCCTGAGCCTGGCCACCGCTCCCCCCGCGCAGGTGATCGGCTACGTCGCGGGCGCTTGGATCTCCGCCGTCGAGCCCCGGCTGGCCCTGGCCCTCAACGCGGTGACGTTCGTGCTCTCCGGGGCCCTGGTGTGGTTCGGCGTACGGCCGCGTGATCCCGCGCTGCGGCCGGAGCGACGCCGCGGGCTGCTGCGCGAGACCGGCGACGGCTTCCGGCTGGTCTTCACCAACCCGGCTCGACGGGCGCTGGTCCTGCTGGTCTTCGCCGCGTCGCTGTTCGCGGTCGTGCCGGAGGGGCTGGGCGCGGTCTGGGCCGACCACCGCGCCGACGAGCTGGGCCGGGCGTGGGCCCAGGGCATGATCATGGGCGCCGTACCCGCTGGCATGGTTCTCGGCGCGCTCGCGGCGGGCCGGTTACTGCGCCCGTCGTGGCGGCGTCACGCGGTACGGCCCCTGGCGCTGGCCACCCCGCTGGTCCTGACACCGACGATCATCGATCCGCCGGTCGTGGTGGCGGCGGTGCTCGCCCTCGCCTCCGGGTTAGCCGTGGGAGCGCTGGTGCCGGTGGCCAACGGCGAGTTCGTGCAGACGCTGCCGTCGGCGTACCGGGCCCGGGCCTTCGGCGTGGTCTCGGCCGGGCTGCAGGTGCTGCAGGGCTGCGCGGTGCTGGCGGCGGGCGCCCTGGCGCAGCGGGCGAACCTTCCGCTGGTCGTCGGGTTGTGGAGCCTCGGCGGGGTCCTGCTCACGGGCGCCCTGCTCCTGGCGTGGCCGCCGCCCGCGACGTTCGCCGAGGCGCAGGCGCGAGCGGCGGGGTCCGACGAGACGGCGCGGACCGACGAGACGGTGGGCGCCGAGGCCGTACGGTCCGAGCAGCCGGCGCGGCTGGACCAGTCCCCTCGTCTGGAGCCGTCGACCTGACGCCCGCCTGTGAACGTCGCCACGCCGGCGCCTGCGGGCCGGGGCGGCTGACCTGGCACGATTGAGCGGTGAGCAACTCCGACGCTGGCCAGGTCACCTTCTACGAGGCCGTGGGGGGCGAACCGACCTTCCGCAAGCTCGTGGCGAAGTTCTACGAAGGGGTCGCGACCGACCCCGTCCTGCGCCCGCTCTACCCGGAGGAGGATCTCGGCCCGGCCGAGGAGCGGCTGCGGCTGTTCCTCATGCAGTACTGGGGCGGACCGACCACCTACTCGGAGCAGCGCGGGCACCCGCGCCTGCGCATGCGTCACGCCCCGTACAAGATCGGGCCGGTCGAGCGGGACGCCTGGCTGCGCAACATGCGGGTGGCGGTCGATTCGTTGAACCTCGATCCCGAGCACGAGCAGACCCTGTGGCAGTACCTCGAGCGGGCCGCCCTGCACATGGTCAACTCCTTCGAGTAGTCGCCGCCGACGACCACCGCCACCAGCGCGGAACGGGCAGCGGCACCCCACCGGTGTACAGGACCAACAGCCAGACCTGGCCGGCGACGACCAGCCCGACGAGCCGCCAAGCGGCGAACTGGGCGTCCGCAGCGAGGACGAGGACGCCGACCAGGGCGGCCACCGGCACGACAATGTGCACCAGGGCGCTGACCCGGCTCTGTCGCTCGGACGGCCTGACATCCGTCAGGTACTCCAGCCAGCGGGGCTCGCGCGGCTTGGCCGGCCCGGCGGGCCACAAACGGCCATGGCCCGCTACATCGGCGACGAACGGGCCCCGACCCACGCGGCGTCCCACGATCCACAGACCGCCCTCGACCCGGTCGAGCCACGGCTCCCACATGACGCGCTGGTACCAGCTCCGGGTGCCGTCCGTAATGACCAACCACGGCACGGCCGACACCTGTCGGGCCCCCAGCCGTACACGGCCGCCACCTGTCCGACCCCCAGCTGTAGCGTAGGCGGGCCCGGTACCGTCGGCCGTTGGCTCGGCCCGCTCGCCACCATTGCCCGGCGCGGTGGGCCATGAGCCCGCCCGTGACGAGAGTCGACGCCGCCAGGATGATCAGACCGGCCCGCGCCGCGAAGGTCGCCCCGCCGGTGTGCTCGAGAAAGGCCACGCCGGGATTGGTCGGCGAGACGCGGATCGCCACCCGTTGTCCCACCCGGTAGCCGGACGCATCGATAACAACGATTTCCTGCCGATGCCCCTGGTCGTCGCGTCCGCGCCACTCAATCTCCACGACGTCTGGTCTGCGAACACCGCGGTCCACGCGACGACCGCCGCGACGCTCGGGGTCGCCGCAACCCAGCTCCGCTCGTACTCCTCGAGGTTGTGCCACAGGGATGCCAGAAGCGTGACGCTCAGCGTGAGCACCACGGCAGCGCTCGCCGCCGCCCAGCGCCGGCTCGTGCTGGTGTATCGCTCGTCCGGCACCGGCATGTCACAGCGGCGGCGTGGTCGGGGAGTCGAGCCACAGATCGAGGAGCGCGGTGAAGTCCCGGCCCGTGTGCTCGTTGACGAAGGCGGTGAACTCGGCCCGATCCACCTGGGTGTTGCGCCGCTGCTGCACCCAGTCGCGGGCCAGCGCGAAGAACGCCTCGTCGCCGATCTGCTCGTGGATCGCGTGCAGCATCAACGCCGGTCCCATGTAGACATTGGACTCGGCGAAGTGGTCGGGCGAGAAGTTGCCGGGTGGGCCGGCCTGCGCCCGGGAGCGGGTGTCGACGTCGTGGGCCCAGGCGAGCACGGCATCCTCGGGAGCCAGGCCCTCGTCGATGACCCAGAGCAGCTCGCAGTACATGGCCCAGCCCTCGTTGAGCCAGAGCCCGGTCCAGTCCGTCGGGGTCACGGCGTCGCCGAACCAGTGGTGCGAGTACTCGTGCAGCAGGACCTCGGCCAGGCTGTCCAGGTCGGAGGCGCTCGCCAGGGAACCCCCGAGGGTGATCATCTGCTGGGTCTCCATCGCCGACGTCGATTCGACGAAGACCACTCCGCCCGAGGGGAACGGGTAGGGCCCGAACCGCTCGGTGAGCCAGGCCAGCAGCTCCGGGCTGCGCCGCACCGCCGGCTCGAGCGCCTCGTCCCGGCCCGTGCGCAGCCAGTACGTGAGCGGAACCCCGTCCGCGGTTTCGTCGCTGATCATCGTGTACTCGCCGATGGCGAGGGTGGTGAGGTACGACGCCACCGGGTCGGTCGACCGCCAGTGGAACGTGTTGGCGTCCTCACCGACCGGCCAGATCCTCGACCACCGGGTGGGCGTCTGGCCGACGAAGGTGCCGTTGGCCACCGCCGACAGACCCTCCGGCACGGTGACGCGGATGTCGTACACCGCCTCGTCGGAGGGCATGTCGTTGACGGGATACCAGGTGCTCGCGCCGTACGGCTCCTGCATCGTCCACACATCGCCGTCGGCGGTCACCCGCAGGCCCAGCCCCTCGGCGAAGTCGCCCCGCTGCGACCGCATCGGCACCGGCTCCGGCGTGCCCCGGTAGCTCACCACGAGCGTGACCCGCTGGTCGGCGTTCAGCGCGTGCGCCACCCGCAGGTCGCGGCCGTCCCACTCCGGCGTCACCGCCACGCCGTCGAGCGTGGCGCTGTCCACCGTGTACTGGTCGGAGAAGTCGAGGGTGATCTCCGAGACGTCGGTCACGGCCCGGATCAGGATCGTGGCCACCCCGGCGAGCTGGTCGATGGTCGGGTCCCAGGTCAGATCCAGCCCGTAGGCCAGCACGTCCAGCGACGCGTTGCCGTAGTCCGGATACAGCGGATCCCGTACGACCTCCGACCGGCCGTTCTCGACGTCGAGGCCGGCGAACCGGTCGGTTACCGGGGTCGGGGTGGGGG
>JADGGF010000395.1 GCA_019690055.1 Micromonosporaceae bacterium | reverse complement strand
GCGTCGCGGCTGGCTCCACCGTGGACGGTGACGTCGGGGCCGCGGGCGGCGGGGCGGGCCGCTCTTCGAGCGGTCTGGCGGGTGCGTACCAGACTCGCTCGGCCGGCACGGAGACCAACTCGCGGCTGGGCCAGCGCAGCGCGGTGAGCGAGCCGCCGAAGACGACACCGGTGTCGATGCAGATGGTGTTGTTGATCCACTCCGGGGTGGGCACGGGAGTGTGTCCATACACGACGGTCGCCCGGCCGCGGTAATCGATGGCCCACGGGTAGCGCACCGGCAGGCCGTACTCGTCCGTCTCCCCGGTGGTCTCGCCGTAGAGGGCGAACGCCCGGACCCGGCCCGAGGCCCGGCCGTGGTAGGCCTCCTTGAGCCCGGCGTGGGCGACCACGAGCCGCCCGCCGTCGAGCACGTAGTGGGCGACCAGCCCGCTCAGGAAGCGCAGGGCCTGGCCCGTGAACTCCGGTCCGGCCGCCTCGAGCTGAGCCAGCGACTCGGCCAGACCGTGGGCGACCTTGACCTGCCGGCCGGACAGCGCGCGGATCAGCTTGTCCTCGTGGTTGCCCATGACGCAGAGGGCATGCCCGGCACCGACCATGCCCATGACGAGCCGGAGGACACCCGGGGTGTCGGGGCCCCGATCGACCAGGTCACCGAGGAAGACGGCGATGCGGCCCTCCGGGTGGACGGCGTCGACGGCCCGGCCCAGGTCGTCCCGCGCGATGGTGTAGCCCAGCCGCTCCAGCAGGAGCTCCAGCTCGGCCCGGCAGCCGTGCACGTCGCCGATGATGTCGAACGGGCCCGCGAGGTCGCGGCGGTCGTTGTAGAGCCGGTCGTACGCGATGCGGACGTTCGCGATCTCCTCGGGTCCGCGCAGGGTGTGCACGGCCCGGAAGCCCTCCTTGGGCAGGTTGTCGAGGCTGCGCCGCAGGTCCCGGTGCTGGCGCGCCACCACGTCCCGGCCGAACGTCCGATCGGGACGTTCCTGGGTGCGGCGCCAGCACTCCTCGATGCTGACGTCGAGCACGATCGCCACCGGCAGCACGTCGTGCTCGCGCGCGATGCGGACCAGCGCGGCGCGGGCGTGCGGCTGCACGTTGGTCGCGTCGACGACGGTGAGCCGACCGGCCCGCAGCCGCAGGCCGGCGACGTGGTGCAGCACTGCGAACGCGTCGCCCGAGGCCGACTGGTCGTTCTCGTCGTCGGCCACCATGGCGCGGAACGCGTCGGAGGAGAGCACCTGCGTTGGCTTGAAATGTGTGCGCGCGAACGTGGACTTGCCGGAGCCGGTGATGCCGACGAGCACCACCAGGCACATCTCCGGCAACCGGATCTCCCGGACCGTGGGCGGCGTCATGTGTCCCTCCCCGGCGACGCGGGCCGGGCGGCCCGCAGGGTGAACACGGCGAGCTGGGTCGGGCAGCCGAGCGCGGGGTCAGCCTCGCCCACTCCGGTGACCCGGACGTCGTAGCCGTACCGGAGGGCGACCTGGTCGCACCAGGCGGAGAACTCGGCCCGGGTCCACTCGAACCGGTGGTCGTGATGGCGCATCCGGGCGCCCGGTGCCTCCGGCCCGGTCAGTCCGTAGTGGACGTTGTACTCCACATTGGGCGTGGTGACGACCACAGTGGATGGTCGGGCGTGACCGAAGACCGCGGCGGCGAGCGCCGGCAGCCGCGGTGCGTCGATGTGTTCGATGACCTCCATGAGGACGGCCGCGTCGAACCCGACGAGGCGGTCGTCGGCGTAGGTGAGAGCCGACTGCAGCAGGCTCACCCGGCCGCGCTGGCGCTCGGGCATCCGGTCCAGCCGCAGGCGTTGTTCGGCGTGCCGGAGCGCCTGTGGGCTGATGTCGACCCCGACGATCAGGGAGAACTGGCTGTCCGACACCAGGTCGGCCAGCAGCGCTCCGGAGCCGCAGCCCAGGTCCAGCACCCGCGCCGCCCCGCTGCGGCGCAGTTCGGCCAGCACCGCGCGCCGACGCTGCTCGGCCAGGGGCGCCCGCGCGACGGCGGCGGGGAGTTCGGCGTCCTCGTCGGTGACCGGGGCCGGACCCTCCACTGTGTCTGCGTCGGTGAGGCTCTCCGCCGTCTGCAGGGCGTCCAGGCGGGCCGACGCCTCCAGCGCCAGGGCCCGGCGGTGAGCCAGGTACCGGCGCGTGATGAGCGCGCGCTCGGGGTGACCAGCGAGCCAGCCGCCGCCGGCCCGGATCAGCTTGTCGACCTCGGCCGGGGACACCCAGTAGTGCTTCGCGTCGTCGAAGACGGGGAGCAGGACGTAGAGCTGGTTCAACGCGTCCGCCAGCCGCAGCGTCCCGGTGAGGGTGACGTCCACGTAGGGGCTGTCGCCCCACTCGGGGTGGGTGGGGTCCAGCGGCACAGGTGCGGCCTGCACCCGCCACCCCAGCGGCTGCAGCAGGCGCGCCGCGAGGCCGGCCCCGCCGCGGCACCGCAGCGCCGGGATCCGTACGGTCAGCGGGATCGCGGTCGCGGCCAGCTCCCGCCGCTCGCGGCACTCACCCCGCATGGCACTACGGAAAGCCCGATTCAGCGCGGTGGCGAGCAGGCTCGAGGCGGCGTACGGGCGGTCGTTGACGAAGCGCCCCAGCGTAAACCCGTCGGGTTCGCGGCCGATGCGGCCGAGGCGGGACGGGTCGATCTCGACCATCAGCGCGGCCGTGCACCGCTGCGACGTCGCCTCCGGGAAGAAGACGTACGTGCGGCCGTGCGGCAGCTCGAACTCGTGCACCCGATCGGGGTGCTTGACGAGCAGGTACCCCAGGTCGGTGGCGGGTTCGTGGGTGGTCGTGACCGTCAGCAGCACCGCCTCATGGTGCCAGCGGCAACGACCATGGTCGCCCCGAATATCGGTCGGCGGTCAGGCCGCTGGCGGCGTCGGGCTGCCGGCGGAGCTACTCGCGGCTGTCGATACTCCGGTCAGCGGTAGTCCTCGTCCTCCAGCTCGACGATGCGGGCCTGCTCGATGGCGTCCCACTCGCTCACGTCGTCGCTCAGGCGGATCACCGGCTCACCGTTCTCGGTCGGGACGGCCGCGCGGGACTGCTCAACGACGTCCTCGGGCGCGGCCTCGAGGTCGCGCTCATCGGGATCGAGGTGCTCGCGTGCCACCACGTCGTCGTCGGGCGTGGTCATGGTTGGCCTCCCACGATCGTCTGCTGGCTGCCGGCGGCGCCACCCTGGTCACCGCGGATCGACGGCGGCGCCCAACCGCGCGCCGCTGGCTTCACGGTAGTCGCCGCCATCCTCACGGTAGCGGCTCGCCGATGGCCTCGCGTGCCGATCGTGACGGCGGCCACGCCGGCCCGGGTGCTCGCCCGGATCGCGGCTGCGGGATACTTCGCGATGGGACAGCGCGGTCCGCGCCCGACCCCGACCCCCGAGTCAAGGAGCCGCTCGATGCCCATTGCGACCGCCGAGATCTACGCGGAGATGATCTCCCGCGCCAAGGCGGGGGGATTCGCCTACCCGGCCATCAATGTCACGTCCTCGCAGACGCTGAACGCTGCCCTGCGCGGGTTCGCCGATGCCGGCAGCGACGGCATCATCCAGATATCGACTGGGGGCGCCGAGTACCTGTCCGGCCCGACGATCAAGGACATGGTGACCGGATCGGTGGCGTTCGCCGCGTACGCGCACGAGGTGGCCAAGAAGTACCCGGTCAACATCGCCCTGCACACCGACCACTGCCCCAAGGAGAAGCTCGACGGCTTCGTCCGGCCGCTGCTGGCGATCTCCAAGGAGCGCGTCGCCCGCGGTGAGGAGCCGCTGTTCCAGTCGCACATGTGGGACGGCTCGGCCGTGCCGCTGGCCGAGAACCTGGCCATCGCCGAGTCGCTGCTGGCCGAGTGCAAGGCGGCCAAGGCGATCCTCGAGATCGAGGTCGGCGTGGTCGGCGGCGAGGAGGATGGCATCGTCGGGGCCATCGACGAGAAGCTGTACTCCACCGTCGAGGACGCCCTGGCCACCGCGGCCGCCTTGGGGCTGGGCGAGAAGGGCACCTACATCGCCGCCTTCACGTTCGGCAACGTGCACGGGGTCTACAAGCCCGGCAACGTGAAGCTGCGCCCCGAGATCCTCAAGGACATCCAGGAGGCCGTGGGCGCCAAGTACGGCGTCACCAAGCCGTTCAACATGGTGTTCCACGGCGGCTCCGGCTCGCTGCTGGAGGAGATCCGGGCCGCGGTCGACTACGGCGTCGTGAAGATGAACATCGACACCGACACGCAGTACGCCTTCACCCGGCCGGTCGCCGCGCACATGTTCAAGAACTACGACGGCGTGCTCAAGGTGGACGGCGAGGTCGGCAGCAAGAAGGCGTACGACCCGCGGACCTGGGGCAAGCTCGCCGAGGAGAGCATGGCCAAGCGCGTCGTGCAGGCCTGCGAGGACCTCCGCTCCGCCGGCACCAGCCTCGCCTCCGCCTGAGTCTTCTCCGCCGGGACTTCTGCTGTTGATCTAGGGCGTGGAGTGGTGAGTTGATCTTCAACCACCACGCTACGCCCTAGATCAACGTGTGTTTGGGGGGCGGGTGGTGTCCCGGAGGGCGTCGGCTAG
>JADGGF010000394.1 GCA_019690055.1 Micromonosporaceae bacterium | reverse complement strand
ACTGGTGGGACGCAGACCCTCGACGTGACCGGCTCCGGACGCTACGTCCGCATGCTCGGCACCGCGCGGGCCACGGGCTGGGGCTACTCCCTGTGGGAGCTGATCGTCCGGACCCGGTCCGGCGGCACCGGCGGGGACGGGACGAACATCGCGCTGTTCAAGCCGGTCACCGCGTCGTCCTGGGAGGGCGGCAACGCGCCGGCCGCCGCCCTGGACGGGCGCACCACCACCCGCTGGTCCAGCGAGTTCGCCGATCCCCAGTGGCTGCGGGTCGACCTCGGCGGCCCGGCCACCATCGAGCGGGTGGTGCTCAACTGGGAGGCGGCCTACGCCACGGCGTTCCAGATCCAGACATCGAACGACGGATCGAGCTGGACCACCATCTACAGCACCACGAGCGGCACGGGTGGCGTTCAGGATCTCGACGTGACCGGCACCGGGCGGTACGTGCGCCTGTACGGCACGGCCCGGGCTACCGGCTACGGCTACTCGCTGTGGGAGTTCGAGGTCTACGGCAGCGTCGACACCTCGGCCCAGCAACCGACCATGCTCAGTGGACCGACGCGGCCACCCGCGACCACGGGCCAGTTCGCCCTCACGGCGCCGGCCGATGGCGCCATGGTGACCACCACCCGCCGGCCCACCCTCACCTGGGCGGCCGTGCCGGGGTCGGTCCGGTACGAGGTGTGGATCAACATCAGCCGGACGGACTACGACTTCACCGCGTCGGGCCGGCTGCTCGATTTCTACACAAAGGTGGCCGAGACCACGGGCACCAGCTACACGCCGACGTGGGATCTGCCCGACCGCTGGACGTACCAGTGGTACGTGGTCGCGGTGAACGGGGCCGGCACGCGGACGACGTCGGCCATCCGCCGGTTCAGCGTGTACCTACCGACGCTCGAGACCGTCGCGGATGGTGTGAACATCGTCAATGGTTCGCGGGACCTCAACAAGAACGGCACGATCGAGCCGTACGAGAACTGGCGCCTGCCGGTCGAGACCCGCGTCGACGACCTGCTCGGTCGTATGACGACGGAGGAGAAGGCGTACCAGATGTTCTACAACGCACAGGTCTTCCCGCTGGCGGGCTGGCACTTCGGGCCGGCCCAGGCACCGGACCTGCACGCCGCGCTGCTCGCCTCCTCCGGCACTCGACTGGGCATTCCGTTCATCTCAGCCGGCGACACGATCAGCGGATACGGCACCACGTACCCGCTGCAGAGCGCCCTGGCCGCGGCCCGAGACTACACGCTCGACTACCGGCTGGGCGACATGCAGCGGCGCGAGCAACTCGAGGTCGGCACCCGCGGCGTCCTCGGGCCGCTGGCCGAGGTCGGCACCAAGGTGCTCTACCCGCGCATCCAGGAAGGTAACGGCGAGAATGCCCAGGTCGCGGCCGCCCAGGTCCGGGCGCTCGTCGCCGGGCTGCAGGGTGGGCCCGAGCTCAACCCGGCGTCGGTGCTCGCCACGGTCAAGCACTGGCCGGGGGAGGGCGCCGGTGGCGAGGCGATCATCGTCTTCGACGAGGTCACCATCAAGTACCACATGATCCCGTTCATCGCGGCGATCGAGGCGGGCGCGGTAAACATCATGCCCGGGTACGCCGGTAGCAGCTACCTGGACCCGGGCGGCCCGGGCGCCGGCGACAGCGCCCCGATCCTGGCCTACCTGCGCCAGAACCTCGGCTACACCGGCCTCATCACAACCGACTGGCTGCCGTCCGGCTCCTGGATCGGCGCGGCCAACGCCGGCTCGGACGTGATGGGCGGGGCCGACCCGGGCGCGGCCGGGTTCACGATGGCTTCGTTCATCCAGAACGTGCCGATCAGCCGGATCGACGACGCGGTCCGGCGGGTGCTGCGGCTGAAGTTCCAATTGGGACTGTTCGAGAACCCGTACGGCGACCCGGTCAACGGCCCGTACCGGATGCACCAGCCGGAGTACGTGGCGCTGGCCAACCAGGCCTCCCGCGAGGCCATGACGCTGCTCAAGAACTCCGGTGGCGTGCTACCGATCCGGCTGGGACCGGGCGACGCCATCGCCGTGGCCGGAGCCCGGGCCGACGACGGCGATGCCTGCTGCATCTGGACGAGCTACTTCCACGAGGAGTACGGGTCGCGGACGATCCTGGAGGCCATCCAGGACCGGGCCGCCGGCACGGGCGTGACGGTGTACGCCGGCGATGGTCCATCGATCGATCTGGCCATCGTCGCGGTCGGCGAGCCGACGTACACGCACGGGACCGCCTGGGTCAAGGAGCAGCCGTACCTGCCGCCCGACCAGCGCGCCCTGATCCAGAACTTCCACGATCGGGGCATCCCGGTGGTGGTCCTGCTGGTCATGCCCCGGCCGTACGTCATCACCGACTGGGTGGGCATCGCCGACGCGATCGTCGTCACCTACCGGGGCGGTGAGGAGATGGGCCCGGCGGTGGCCAGCCTGCTCTTCGGCGACTATGCCCCGGGCGGGAAGCTGCCGTGGCAACTGCCGCGCAGTCTGGACCAGGTGCTCGTCCCGGGTGGCACGGACCGGCCGGAGGACGCGGTGGAGCACTGGGACCTGCCCTACGACCTTGGCGCGACGGCGGCCCAGCGGGCCCAGATCCGGACATTGATCGACGCCGGCCAACCGGTTCCGCCGACGTTCGGCGACCCGTTGTTCCCCTACGGGGCCGGCTTGAACGGATGGGGGTGAGGCGTCCGGACACCTTGTCCTCGGCGACGCTCGACCCGGCCCGGGCCACCGGCCCGGGCCATCGGGCGTCGTACCACTGCACCGTCTCGCAGAGAGGAACGAACCAACGCATGAGGATCAAGCGTCCCCAGTGGATCGCCGTCACGGCGGCCGCGGTCGCGTTGACGGCCAGCGCTCTGGTGACCGGGCCCGGGGCCACCGCCCAGGTCGCCAGCACCGTGAACCTCGGTCCAAATGTCACCATCTTCGATGACAGCATGTCGGTCGAGGAGATCCAGGCCATCCTCGACGCCGCCCATGCCGCCCAGGTCGACAACGAGATGGGCACCCAGCGGTACGCCTTCCTCTTCCGCCCGGGCACGTACGGCACTCCGGAGCACCCGCTGCAGATCAAGGTCGGCTACTACACGGAGATCGCCGGCCTGGGTGACTCACCCGACGACGTGGTCATCAACGGCAAGGTGGAGGTCTACAACCGGTGCCTCGCGCCGGACAACTGCATCGCGCTGGTCAACTTCTGGCGTACGCTCGCCAACCTGTCGATCGTCGTCAACGCGACCGGCCAGGACGGGTGCCGCGCGAGTGCGAACTTCTGGGCGGTCTCGCAGGCGGTGTCCCTGCGCCGGATCTCGGTCTCCGGCGGCACACTGTCCCTGATGGACTACTGCACGGCCGGCCCCCAGTACGCCAGCGGTGGCTTCATCGCCGACTCCGACCTGCCCAACGTCCTCAACGGATCCCAGCAGCAGTGGCTGACCCGCAACAGCGAGATCGACGGCTGGACCAACGGCGTGTGGAACCAGGTCTTCACGGGCGTCGTTGGTGCCCCGGACGACGCCACGTTCCCCGACCCGCCGTACACGACGCTGGAGACGACCCCGCTGAGCCGGGAGAAGCCGTACCTTTTCCTGGACGAGGACGGCAACCTGGCCGTTCGTGTCCCCGCTGCCCGAACCGACAGCCGGGGCATCTCGTGGCGAGACGGCGCGACGCCCGGCCGCACGGTGCCGATCAGCGACTTCTTCATCGCGTACCCGTCCACCCCGGTGTCGGCCATCAACAACGCGCTGTCCCGCGGCAAGCACCTGCTGCTCACGCCGGGCGTGTACGACATCGACCACACGATCACGGTGAAGCGGGCCGACACGGTCGTGCTGGGTCTCGGGCACGCGACCCTGACCGCCGTCGGCGGCGTGGTGCCGCTGGAGATCGCCGACGTGCCCGGGGTGATCGTCGCCGGGGTGACCATCGACGCGGGACCGGTCGAGTCACCGGTGCTCCTTCAGGTGGGCAAGCGGCACGGCAACAACCACCGTGGCTCGGCGGACAACCCGGTCACCCTGTCCGATGTGTACTTCCGCGTCGGTGGGCCGCACGTCGGCAAGGCCGACATTGCCCTCGAGGTGAACAGCGATCACGTGCTCATCGACCACACGTGGGTGTGGCGGGCCGACCACGGGGTCGAGGGGTTCACCGACACGCAACGCTGGGAGACCAACATCGGGTGCAAGGGCGTCGTCGTCAACGGCGACCACGTCACGGCCAACGGCCTGTTCGTCGAGCACTTCCAGCAGTACAACACGGTCTGGAACGGCGAGGACGGTACCACGATCCTGTACCAGAACGAGCTGCCGTACGACCCGCCGACCCAGGCCGACTGGATGAACGGCGACGTCGAGGGGTACGCGGGTTACAAAGTCGGCGACAAGGTCCGCATCCACACCCTCATCGGCGGCGGCGTCTACGTCTTCAACCGGAACGATCCGTCGATCCACACGGAGAACGGGTTCGAGGTGCCGGAGACGCCGGGGGTTCGGCTGCACCACATCATGACGGTCAACCTCAGCGCCGGCACCATCGACCACGTGGTCAACGGAGTC
>JADGGF010000393.1 GCA_019690055.1 Micromonosporaceae bacterium | reverse complement strand
CGGGGGGGTATCGGGCACGGGTTGGGGGGGGGGGCCGCCCCCGGGCGGCCCGGGGGCCCCCCCCCCCCCCGGGGCCGGCGTTTGTGCGTCCCTTATGGACTGTCAGGAGGACGGGATGGCGGGGTAGGCGTTCTGGACGAGCTGCACGAACTGCTCGGGGAACCACCGGCCCGCATGCGGCGCGTTCGGCAGTGCGTTGGTCGGGTACTGGCTGTTGTACCGGCTCTGGCCGTTCGGGTCGCACATCGGGTCGAACTTCTTGTTCGGGTCGGTCGGATCCACGATGCCGTCCTGGCTCACGCCGTCGGACTCGCCCGGCGGCTTGACCCAGACGAAAGCGTCAACGCCGGGGATACCGGTGTTGGCCGTCGGCCGCGCCCCGATGCCAGCGCCTTTCTGGTTGCACCAGCCACCCCGGTGGGGGCGCCGGTCGATCCGGCTCTGGTTGACGTAGGTGTTCAGGTCGGTCGACGTGCTCACCGCGGTGGGCCGGTTCGGTCCACCCCACCCGTTGCGGGAGGTGTCGATGAGTATGCCGCACGTGTTCGGCGCGTTGCAGCCGCGGCTCTGGAACGCCGCCTGCAGGTCCGTAGCGTAGTCATGCTCGTCGAACCGCGGGTTCCACTCGTAGAACGCCGCCGACATCACCTGCTGGCCGCCGACCTGCTGCTGCGGGTTGGTGAGGAAGATCTCCTCGGTGGGCGTGTAGTTGGCCGTGTTGGTGATGAACCCGTGGAGCTTGTCGTAACCCGGGCCGCCCTGGCTGGTCGAGAAGGTGCGGTCCATGACCTGGAGCACGCCGTCGTAGTTGTTCGGCCAGCCCAGCCAACCCGAGTGGGCGATGTCGACGTAGAGATACGTGTTGGGCAGCGAGGAGAGTTGGCTCACCGCGTACCGGATGCCCTCGACGTACCCACCGGGGCCGTTCGCCTCGGAGCATGCGGGGGTGCCGAGATTCGTGACCAGGTTGGGCAGCGAGTCCGGCTCGATGATCAGGGCGATGCGCAGGTTGGCGTACTTCGGCTGCGCCATGATCGACCGGATTACGTCGATGTACTCGGATCGGTAGCGCGCGATGCCGTTCTGAGCGATGAGCAGCTCGCCGTTGGAGGCCAGGGCCGCGCAGTCGCGGTTGGGCAGGTCGTAGATCACGACCGTAATAACCAGGGGCTGCGACCCGTTGGCCGCGTCCTGGGCCACCGCCTCGTCCAGGTGGCCTTCGAGCCCACGGCCTTCGGTGATGGCGCCGATCCGGTCCAGCCAGACCGCGGTCGAGGTGTTGGCGATATTGCGCATCTGGTTGGCCAGCGCGCCGCTGTGGTTGTCGGCCTCAGCCAGCACCTGGGCGCGCCAGTCGGGGTTGACGTACCCGGTCGCGCCGGCGTACGGGTTGTCCACCTTTTGGCCGGCTGGGACATCGTCATCGATCTCGGTCGCGGTGACCGTGACCGAGGGCAGCCCGGTCGAGGCGACCGTGATGGTCCGGCTGCCGTTGGTCGTGTCGCTGTCCTGGGCCGCCGCCAAGGTGACGGTCTGGGGCGTCTGCCAGTTGCTGGTGGTGAACGTCAGGGTCGCCCCTGAGCTGACCGTGATGCTGGTGTCGCCACTGCCGGCCGTGTTGGTGACGGTCACGTTCCCGGACGGTTGGGACTGCAGCCGCACCGTGTAGGTGGCGGTGCCGCCCTCGGGCACGGAGACCGACGTGGGCGTCACGATCAGCGCCTGGGTCTGGCCGCCGTCATTGTCCTGCTCCGTGGCGGTGACGGTGACCGAGGGCAGGCCGGACGAGGAGACGGTGATCGTGCGCGACCCGTTGGTGGTGTCCCCGTCCTCGGCCGCCGCGAGGGTGACGGTCTGCGGCGTCTGCCAGTTGGTGCTGTTGAACGTCAGGGTCGCCCCCGAGCTGACGGTGATGTCGGTGTCGCCACTACCGGCCGTGCTGGTGACGGTCACGTTCCCCGACGGTTGGGACTGCAGCCGCACTGTATAGGTGGCGGTGCCGCCCTCGGGCACGGTCACCGACGTCGGCTGGACCACGAGCGCTTGTGGCTCCACCGGCCCACCACCGCCACAGGCGACCCCGTTGAACGTGAAGCTCGATGGCTGGCCGAACTGCCCGTTGGCGTTGAAGCCGACGGTGAACTCGCCACCGCTGGCGATCTGCTGGTTCCACTCCGCGTCGCTGCGGATGGTGACCCGGCTGCCGGACTGGGAGAACGACACCGGCCAGCCGTTCTGAATCGTGGCGTTGTTGGGGAGATCGAAGACCAACGACCATCCGTTTACCGCGTCTCCGGTATTGTGGATGACGACGTTGACCCCGAACTGGCTGCTGTTCGACCACGTTTGCGCGTAGTCGATGTTGCAGGAGACGGCGGCGTGAGCCGCGGTGACGGGGATGAGCACGAGGCTCGTTGTGGCGAGGGTCGCGGCGCCCGCGATCGGAAGCAACCGTCGCCGCCCTTTGAGACGGATACGCAGTGCCATATGTAGCAACTCCTTGGGCAACCGGGAAGACCCGGTTGAGAGCCCGTGCGCGGCTTGACCCCTGGACAGGTGGGACGGACCGTGCCGCGCACGGGTGATGGGGACGGGATATGTGCCGCGTCGGTGGTCGCGGCTGACGTGTGCGCCCTCAGGCAGCGACGGGCCGAGACGCCTCTAGCCAGAGGTACGCACCAATGTTCTGACGACGAGGGCCTCGGCTGTCCCTCATCGACAGACCCGGCTGAGCTATGCGCAGCATGGCATGGGAACGCTCCCACCGCAAGAGGTTCAGCGGCCGACGTAGCGATGTAGCGACGATCGTCGCCATGACGATCATCGAGGCGGTCGGTTGGCCGGCCGTCCCCTGATACGGCCCCGTGCCGGGCGCCGGCGCTACCTCTGGCGATCATCGAATATTCCCCCGTATCGTCGACAGGGCCGACACCGTCCCACCGCAGTCGGCATCTTTGTCCACGGTCGCGTCACCGCCCCCGGGAGCCACTGATCGATGAACATGGAGCTCCCGGCCGGCCGCTCCGGTCACCGGCGAAGCGGTGCCACCCCCGCGACCCGCTCACCCAACGAGGGGGTCTGACTCCTCTTCACACGCCCTGGAAGGAGCAGAGCATGGAAGCGCTTCCACGACGGGAGCCGACGGCCAGTACGCGGGCTCGCCGCGTGGTGACGAGGATCGTCTCGGCCGCCGCCCTCACGGTCGCCGCAGTCGGCGTTTCCCTGGTCGTCGCCCAACCCGCACAAGCGGCCACGATCTGCGAACAGTTCGGCACGGTCGTCGCGGGCAACTACATCATCATGAACAACCGCTGGGGAAGCAGCGCCCCGCAGTGCATCGAGACCACCGCGAACGGCTTCACCATCACCCGGCAGGACGGCACCGGCAACCTGTCCGGGGCGCCGGTCTCCTATCCGGCGATCTATCTCGGCTGCCACTACAGCAACTGCAGCCCGAACTCACCGCTGCCGGCCCAGATCAGCACGATGGGCAACGTCAATACATCGATCAGCTTGACGTACCCGGGCAGCGGCACCTGGGACGCCGCCTACGACATCTGGATCAATGCCGACACCAACGTCAGCGGCGTCCAGGACACCGAGATCATGATCTGGCTCAACCGTCAGGGCTCGATCCAGCCGATCGGCTCACCCGTTGGCACCGTCACCCTGGCCGGGCGCAGCTGGCAGGTCTGGGTCGGCAGCAACGGCCAGAACAACGTGGTCTCGTACCTGGCCACGTCGATCCCCATCACGAACATCAGCTTCAATGTGCGTGACTTCATCCTCGACGCCATCACCCGGGGCTCGAACTTCGGCACGACGTCGTGGTACCTCACCAGCGTGCAGGCCGGGTTCGAGCCGTGGATCGGCGGTGTCGGCCTGACCGTGAACTCCTTCTCCGCCACGGTCGGGGGCGGCGGACCCATCGACAACCCACCGGGCACGCCGGGCACGCCGACGGCGTCGAACGTGACATCGAACTCCGTCACCCTCAGCTGGGCCGCCTCCTCCGGCACGGTCAGCAGCTACCAGATCGAGCGGGCCACCGGCGCGACCAGCACGTCCTTCACCCAGGTCGGCACGTCGAGCACCACGTCGTTCACCGACACCGGCCTGTCCCCCAACACCACCTACCGCTACCGCGTGCGGGCGACCAACTCCGCCGGCGCGTCGCCGTACTCATCGATCGTCAACGTGACCACCTCCCAGGGCGGCACCGGGGGCGGCGGCTGCACGTACCGCATCGACGCATGGGACAACGGGTTCGTGGCGTACGTTCGGGTGCTGGGTCCGCGTTCAGGCTGGTCGATCCCGTTCACGATCGGCCCGAGCACCAGCATCATCAACTCCTGGAACGTGACCATCAGTGGCTCCGGAACCAACCGGACGGGGAGCAACGTGAGTTACAACGGCAACATCCCCTCCGGCCAGAGCATTGAATGGGGCTTCCAGGGCACCCGGCCCTCGGGCGGCCCGCTGCCCACGTTCCCCGACTGCACTGCGCAGTAGTCCATAGACACGCGGGCGCCCCGGCCGCCCTCCGCCGCCAGGGCGGGCGGGGCGCCCGCGTCCACAGAGGAGGG
>JADGGF010000392.1 GCA_019690055.1 Micromonosporaceae bacterium | reverse complement strand
CGCCCGGCCCCGGGCCGACCCGCACCGCGGCGGCGACGCCGTCCTCGACGACGAGCCCACCCGTGCGCCGGGCCCAGGCGACGAGGGCGGCCCGGCGCCGCGGTGAGAGCACCATGCCGAGCGGGAACTGGTGCGCCGGGGTGACGAAGACCGCGGACACGCCCGTCCTCGCCAACGCATCGACATCGATGCCTTCGGCGTCCACCGGGACGGGCACCACCGCCAAGCCGTTGGTGGCGAACTGCTCGCCGACCGCCCGGCTGCCGGGGTCCTCCAGGCCGATGCGGGTGACGCCTTGTCCACTCAGGACGGTGGCGAGCAGGGTCATGGCCTGGGCCGCGCCGGTGGTCACCACGATCTGGTCCGCCGTGACCCGGGCGCCCCGGACCCGGCCCAGGTAGGCGGCCAGCTCCCGGCGCAGGTCCGCGACGCCGCACGGGTCGCCGTAGTCGAGGAGGTGGTCCGGCACCGTCCGGACGGCCTGGTCGTACGCCCGCCGCCAGGCGGCCCGCGGGAACAGGCCGAGGTCGGGCACGCCCGGCCGCAACGGCGCCGGACCCAGCGGCCCGGGTACGGCGGCCGGACGCGGCAGCGCCGCCGGTTCCGGGACGCTGGCGACGACCGTGCCGGAGCCGGGTCGGGCCAGCAGCCGGCCCTCGGCCACGAGCTGCTCGTACGCCCCCACCACCACGCCCCGCGACAGGCCGAGGTCGGCGGCGAGGGCGCGGGTCGACGGCAGCCGGGTCCCGGCGGGCAGCCGTCCGGAGTCGATCGCCTCGCGCAGGGCCGCGGTCAGCCGGGCGCCGGCGGTACGGCTCGGTCCCGCCGGAAGCACGATGTCGGCGACGAAGCTCACACCCGATCCCTCGGAAGCATGCGGTTCCCCGAACCACGTGGTTCCCCGAAAACCATGTGGTTTCCCGAAAACCTAGTGGTCCCCGGAACCCCGTAGTCCCCCGAAGCCCAAGTGGTCCTTGAAAACGGGGGTGGACTGGTCCTTCTACGGATACCACCTGGCCCGTAACGTCGCCGCCGTGGACAGGCGTGATCTCGCGGCCGTCGCCGCCTGCGTGACGGCTGAGGTGGTGCTCGGCGTCTCCGTTCCGCTGACGCGGGGGATCGTCGATTACCCGGTGATGACCGGCCAGGCCGCCCGGTACGCGCTCGCCGCAGCGGCGCTGGGCCTGCTGGCCCGGGTGGGGTTCGGTGGCCCGCCCCCGTGGCCGGGCTGGCCGCGGCCACGGGATCTGCTCGCGCTCGCCGCCGTTGCGGCGACCGGGCTCGTGGGTTTCAACGCGTGCATGGTGACGGCGGTGCGCCATGCCGATCCCGCGGTGGTCGGCACGATCGTTGGAGCCGCGCCGCTCGGGCTCGCCCTCATCGGTCCGCTGATGCGCCGGCAGCGACCCAGTGGCCGCATCCTGATCGCCGCCGCGCTGATCGTGGCCGGGACGGGGCTGGTCCACGGCTTCGGACAGGCCGACGTGATCGGCACGCTCGCCGCGCTCGGCACGCTGGCCGGGGAGATCGCGTTCTCCGCGTTCGCCGCGGTGGCCCTGCCGCGCCTCGGGGCGGTGCGGGTGTCGGCTTACAGCTGCGCGCTGGCCGTGCCGATGCTGGTGATCGGCGCGGTCGTGATGGGGGAGACGCCGCGGATGCCCACCGCGGTCGAGGCGGCGACGTTCGGCTATCTCGCCGTGTTCCTGACCGTCGTGGCGTTCGTCGCCTGGTTCTCCGGGCTGAACCGGCTCGGTGTGGCGCGGGGCGGGCTCTTCGTCGGGCTGGCCCCCGTGGCCGCGCTCGTCACGGCGTCCATTCAGGACGGACGGTGGCCGGTGCCGGCCCAGGCGCTCGGCGTGCTCGTCGTGGCCGTCGCGCTGACCTTCGGCGTCGGTCAGCGGACCCGGTCGTCGCCGACGCCGCCGAGCAGCGGGGACGCCGACGGCCGGCCGCGACGGTTCTCGCCGGTCGGACGAACGGGCAGCGCATCGACGGGTGACCTGCTAGCGTCCGCGTACGGCATCTCGGCGGCCGAACGAAAGGGGCCCCGATGATCGCCCTGCGCGTGGCGACGGCGATCGCGATGCTGACCTTCGGGCTGGCGGTCGGTAAATGGGCGGCCTCGCTGGACAGCCCGGCCACGTCTCTGGCCGATGCGGAGAACGCCGTCCGGGTGGCCTTCCCGGACGCCCGTCCCGTGCGCGACGCCGACGTGGTGCCCGGTTACGCAGCGGACCCGGCCGGTACGAGCATCTGGACGGACACGTACGACGGGTATGACTATCAGGGATTCGAGTTCCCCGTTGCGACCCGCCCGAGCGACGATGCCCGGGCCGAGCAGATGGCGCAGGCCCGCGCCCGCCTGGAGGCGGCGGGCTGGCGGACCTGGGACCTCGGCGCCAACGGCGATTTCGCGGCGGCGCGGGACGGCCTGGGGTTGGCAACCCAGGCGGACAGCAAAACCCTGGTCATCGTGACCGTCGGGGCGATCAACCCGTGGGTGTGGCCGGCCGCGATCGTGACCGGCCTGGGTCTCGCGGTTCTCGCCTGGCTGCTTGTCCCGGTCGCCTTCCGGCCGCAGCGGCCCGCGACCGTGGTCGCGGTGGCGTGCCTCGTCGTCATGGTGCCGGCGATGTCGCTGACCCTGATCGGCATCGTCACCCTCCCGGTCAACTCCGGGTTGCCGTGGCCGGCGCCGTGGGGCGAGTTCCTGATCGGGAACCCGCCCGCGTCCCTGCTCGCCGCGCTTCTGCTGATCGGCTCCGGTGTGGCCGGTGGGCTGTCTCGCTGGATTCGGAAGGCCGGCCGCCCACTGGCCGGCCAGCCGGCGGACGTGTCCGCGACGACTGACCGGCCAGCGACCGCCAACTGATGAACGTCAGCGCGCGATCAGCGAAGCCCACGTCGGGACGGTGGGCTTGACGCGCAGCACCAGGCCGGCCTCGGCCGGGGTGCGGTCGCCCTTGCGGTGGTTGCAGGCACCACAGGCGGCCACGGTGTTGAGCCAGGTGTTGCGGCCACCGCGCGAGCGCGGCACGATGTGGTCCACAGTGGAGGCGGCTCCACCGCAGTAGGCACACCGCCGGCCGTCCCGGGCCAGCACGCCGGCTCGCGACCACGCCGGCCCCACGCCGAAACGCCAGCGGGTGACGACGTAGCGGAGCAGCCGGACGGCCCGGGGCACCGGGAAGATACCGATCTGTCGGTCGGGCACCGCCTCGTGCACCTCGGCCACCTGCCGCACGAGCATGCGGACCGCGTGCTTGAGGCTCACCCGGTGCAGTGGCCCGAGGTCCGCGTTGAGTACCAGTACCCCCTCCACCGGGTCACCTCCTTCCGCGATCGTCGATCAGTGCTGACCACGGTACGACCGCAGGATGGTTGGTGACAACGGTTTTCCAGGGCCGGGCGCCCGAGGACGTCCAGCTTCAGCGTCTATCTACTGTGGAGTATCGAAATGACGTACGTCGAATTCGATCAGGGAATCAGCCGGTAGAACCGCCAGAGCCCGAACTCACCGGTGGGCAGCACGGTCACGTCGGTGAAGCCGGCTTGCCGGGCGTACGCGCGCAGCGTCTCGGGCCGCATCACCGTGCCGGTCCCCGCCGAGGGCTTCGTTGACAGGCCGTCCGGCAGGCAGATCATGAGGCTGAAGCCGTACATGATCCGCTCGAGGTCGTCGGTGCTGTCGCCGAACCGCTCCGCCACCGCCTCATCCATGATCACGATCACGCCGTCCGGCTTGAGCGCGCGCCGCATCTCCCGCAGCGTGCCGACCGGGTCGGCCATGTCATGCAGGCATTCGAAGGCGAAGATGGCGTCGTAGGCCGCCGTGTCCAGGGCCTGCGCCCCGCTGTGGTGGAACGTGACCCGGTCGGCCAACCCGGCGGCGGTCGCGTTGCTCCGGGCGAGCTCCACCGACGGGGCGTCGACGTCGTGCCCGTCGACCCGGGCGCCCGGGTAGGCCCGCGCGATCGCGACGCTCGACCAGCCACCGCCGCACCCGACGTCGGCGACGCGGGCGCCCGGCCGGCCCAGGACGCTGTGGATCTCGGACTGCCCGGCCAGGACCTCAGGCAGCTTGTGCTCGTACCACGGCCGGTTCATGTCGGCCTGGGACTCGCGCATGTCGGGCCCGAACTGCTCCCAGGAGACCCCGCCGCCGGTGCGGTAGGCCTCGACGAGCGCCGGCAACTGGGCGGCGGCCGCCCCGAGCATGCGGGCGAGCGGAGCCAGGTAGGCCAGGCTCTGCTCGTCGGTCAGCACCTCGGCCGGGCCGCTGCCCAGCCGGAACCGGCCGTCCGGCTCGACCGAGAGCACGCCGCTGATGGTCTGCTGCTCCAGCCACTCACGGGCGTAGCGGGCCGAGCCTCCGGCGCGGGCCACGAGCTCCTCCGCGGTGGCCGGGCCGCCGCTGGCTAAGGCCCGGTACCAGCCGAGCCTGTCACCGAGATAGGCGGCGACCACGTCGACGAAGGCCACCGACGACTGGAACAGCTTCTCGGCGTACTCGTCGGCGGTCAGGGTCGGGGATTGAATGGTGGACATGGGACGTACCTCCTGCTGGTTGGCGGACCCTGCTGGTTGGCGGGGGACCTC
>JADGGF010000391.1 GCA_019690055.1 Micromonosporaceae bacterium | reverse complement strand
CCCCGGCCGCCGCCGTCGCCCGCGGCGGGCCGGTCGGCGTCGGGGCGGCGGGCTTGCCGGCCGCCTTCGCCGGAGCCGGCGCGGTCGGCGGGGCGGTGACCGCGGCCGCGCGGGCCTTGGCGGGCGAGCCCGGGCCCGACTGGGCGGGGATCACCTGATGCTCGGTCGATACGCCGCGTCGGGTGGCACTCTTCGCGGCCTTCCGCATTGAGCTTGCCCGATCCGCCATGGCGTTTCCCCCAAATAGACAAAACGGGCGCACGGCCGGGCGCCGCGCACTCCGAGAACGGCAAGAATACGGAAGCTCACGTCCCGCGACAAACATCCCACACCCACGAGTCACCGATCGTGTACGCGACGTGCACGATCTCACCCCATTGGTCACAGTTTGCCCGAACGTCGCCGGGCGCCTCGGGCCCGACGCCCCTCCCCGGGCCCGCAGGCAACCGATCGATGCCCGGCGGTGCCCGCGTCAGCCGGTCTCGCCCAGCCAGCGGGCCAGCCGACCGCGCCGCCCGACAGCGCGCAACCGTCGCTCGGTCGCATCGCGTACCTCGTCGGTCGCGACGATCAACAACTCGTCCCCGGCTCGGAGCCGGGTGCGGGGGTCGGGCACGAAGCCAGCCCCGTTGCGCAGCACCAGGGTGACGACCGCCCCCGGCGGCAGCCGAAGCTCGTCGATGTAAACACCGATCAGGTGGGACTTGGGCGGAACCGTGACCTGCAGCAGGTCAGCCCGCATACGCTCCAGCGGAGCAACCTCGACTCGCAGGTCGGTGGGCTCCTCCGGGGCGCTCAGCCTCAGCCAACGCGCGACCGGGACGATCGTGCCGCCCTGCAGCACGGTGTAGATGACCACCAGTACGAAGACCACGTCGAAGAGCCGCTCGGCCCCGGCCACGCCGAGCGACAACGGCACCGTGGCGAGCACGATCGGGATCGCACCCCGCAGCCCTGCCCAGGAGACAAACGCGTGCTCCCGCCACGTGAACCCCCAACCCCGGCGTCGGGCGCCGGGGAGGACCCGCAGCCACGACACCGACAACACGACCGCCAGCGGCCGAACGACCAGCAGCGCGGCGGTGCCCACGATCAGCGCCGGCAGGATCGCGCCGGGCAGGCGCGACGGAGAGGCGAGCAGGCCGAGCAGGACGAACAGGCCGATCTGGCCGAGCCAGGCGACGCCGTCGGCGAACCCGAGGACCGCCTGGCGGTGCGGTATCCGCGCATTGCCGAGCACGACGCCCGCCACATAGACGGCGAGAAAACCGGACGCGTGCAGGACCTCGCCGACGCCGTACGCCAACACGGTCAGGCCGACGGCGGCGAGCGGGTAGAGGCCGGCCGCCGGCAACGCCACCCGGCGCAGGCCGTAGGCGCCGGCCAGGCCCACGGCCAGCCCGACCAGGGCCCCGACCGCCAACTCGACGAGGACGAGCAGCCCCTCCTGCCACAGCGGCCCGCTGTGCCCACCCACCACCATCGTCGACAGGGTCACGACCAGGATCACCGCGGGCGGGTCGTTCATGCCGGACTCCGCCTCGAGCAGCGCGCCCAGGCGCGGGGAGATCCGGGCCCGGCGCAGGGTGGAGAAGACCGCGGCCGCGTCGGTTGACGAGAGCACCGCGCCGTAGAGGAGCGCGAGCAGCAGCGGGATATCGAGGAGCAGGTGCACCAGAACGCCCAGCACACCGGTGCTCACAAAAACCCCCACCGTCGCCAACAGGCCGGCCGGCACCAGCACCGGGCGCACCACCGACAGTCGGGTGGTCAGGCCGCCCTCGGCGATGATCAGCACCAGGGCGACGAAGCCGAGCGACCGGGTGAGCTCGACGTTCTCGAACTGGACGCCGAACCCGGCCTCACCGAGGGCGAGGCCGATCAGCAGGTAGACGAGCAGGCTGGGCAGCCCGAGCCGGGTTGACAGCCGTACGGCCACAACGGCCACCAGCAGGACAACAGCCCCGACGAGCAGGGCCAGGTCCACCGCCGAGGTCACGCCTGACCGCCCGCGGACGGCGCGTCGCCGGTGGCGGACTCTCCCTGCAGCGCGAGCAACCGCTGCGCCAGATCGGCGGGCGGATCGACGATGGTGAGCAACTTGTCGCGACTGCGCTCACCGGCACGCAGCAGAACCCGCGACCTCGGCAGACCGAGAGCCTCGGCGACCGCCTCGAGCACCGCGCGGGTCGCCCGCCCGTCAACCGCCGGCTCCCGCACCGCGACCACCAGGGCGGGGCCGTTCGGACCAGGGTAGGAGCCGCCCACGGCGGTCCGGGAGGCTCGTGGTCGCACCCGTACCGCCACAGTCACCTCGGCACGGGTCGCCACGGGTCGCGTCCGATCTGTCAGTCGCCGGGGCCGCCGGCGGCGGGATCCATGTCAGCGAGCAAGGTGGTCACGGGGCGGCAGCGGCCGCAGGGCGCAGCGCCCAGCTCAATCGCCCGGACGACGGACAGCTGCTCGGCCGTCCGGCCGAACAGGTCCGCGCAGTCCACCCGGTGAAACCAGGGGCGCTCGTCCACCAGGACGATCACGTCGAGCCGGGCAACCCGGGCCAGATCCCGCTCGCCGACGACCTCAGGCGTCGACTCGTCCATCACCGGCGAATCGAGCACCGCCGGGGAATCGACCACCACGGAGGGTTCGCTCGGCACTGGGGAGTCATCGGCGTCGGGAGCCGTGACGACCCGGGCCCGGCCCACGGGCCGTGGGGCGACCCGGTCGGCGGACGGCATCGGGCGGGGCGCGGGCACCACGGGCCGCACGGCGATCGTGCCCTGACCGGCCCGAATCGTGGCCGCCCGGCGAACGCCAACCGCGAGGGTGAGCGCGGCCAGCGCGCTCACCCCGATCGACGAGTACAGCAGCGTCGCATCCAGCCGGACCAGCCCGACGCCGAGTAGGACGCCGGCCACGACGACCAGCAGGACGCTACCGACGATCATCCGGCCCGCCGGGGATCACGGCGCCTCACCGCTGCACCGGCGGGCTATCGGGCGGCCGTCGCCGTCTCGCCGCCCCGCGGTCCGTTGACGGACGGCATCGGCGCGCCCACGCCCTCGGCGTCCCCATTGGACTGGCGGGCCAGCTCGGCCTCGATGCCCTGGCCCCGGCCGGCCAGGTCCCGAAGCTGGCTCTCCAGGTACGCCTTGAGCCGGGTGCGGTACTCCCGCTCGAACTGCTTGAGCTGGTCGATGTGCTTCTGCAGCGCGGTGCGCTTGGCGTCGAGGCTGCCCATGACCTCCTGGTGGCGCTGACGCGCGTCCCGCTCCAGCGCCTCCGCCTTGGCCCGAGCCTCGCGGGTCATCTCCTCCGACTTCTGCCGGGCCTCGGTCAGCAGCTTGTCGGCCTCGCGCCGGGCGTCGTTGAGGTGCTCATCCGCGGTGCGCTGGGCCATCATGAGCACCCGCAGCGCCTGCTGCTCGCCGTCACCGGCGCTCTGGGTGCCGGCCCCGCTGTTGCGGAGTTGCTCCAGCTCCATCTGCAGCTGGCGGATGTGCTGCTCGGCCGCAGCCTTCTCGCGGGCCAGCCGATCGAGCTGAGTCTTGAGGTCGGCGAACTCGCCGGAGTGCCGCATGTCACCAGCCGGCCCACCCGGCAGAAGGCCTGCCCGGAGCTGGTTGTTCTCCTCGATCAACCGGGCGAGTTCCCGCTCGACCTCGTCGAGGAAGGCGTCCACTTCCTCCTCGTCGTAGCCCCGCTTGCCGATCGGGGGCTTCTTGAACGCGACGTTGTGAACGTCGGCGGGGGTCAGCGGCATCGAGGCTCCTTGAATTCGGTTACGCGGTTCACAAGCCTTCGGCGACTGGGATGAGTATGGCAAGCACAAACAGCAGAAGCCAAACGCCGAAGAGCACGACGAGAGACGCGAGGTCCAAACTGATGCCACCGAGACGCAATGGCGGGATCACCCGCCTCAACGCCTTCAACGGCGGATCGGTGACGGACCACACCACTTCCAGCGCCGCGGCAGCGCCTCGCCCGGGTCGCCATCGGCGACCCAGGGTCATCACCGTGCCCATGACGAACCGGGCGAACAGGGTGTAGAGGAAGAGCAGCAGCGCGACGTACACGATCTGCAACAAGATCGAGACCACGATGCCGCCCTCCTTCCTGTCGTCGACAGACGCGATCAGGCAACAACGTTAGCGGGCCGCGCGCGCGACCGCCCGCCCGGCCCGCCGCCGACGCCGTGACCATCCGGCCGCGACCGTCCGGCCGCGGCGTGTCGTGGGCTCACAGCTGCGTGTCGGCGATGCGCTGCTTCTCCTCGTCGCTGACCCGGATGTTGGGCGGGGTGAGCAGGAACACCCGGTTCGTGACCCGCTCCATGCTGCCCCGCAGGCCGAAGGCCAGCCCCGCGGCGAAGTCCACGAGGCGCTTGGCGTCCGGCTCATCCATCTCGGTCAGATTCATGATCACGGGATGACCGTCGCGGAACTGCTCGCCGATGGCCCGGGCATCGCTGTAGCTCGTCGGGTGCACCGTGGTGATCTCGTACCGGCGCGCGGCCCGGTCGTCGGTCGCGGCCGCGCGCTCCCGCAGATGCACCAGCGGGGCGAGCGCGAGCACCTCCTAGGCCGGCACGGAGCGCGCC
>JADGGF010000390.1 GCA_019690055.1 Micromonosporaceae bacterium | reverse complement strand
ACCGAAGACATCGATGAAGAGAACGACTCTGAGATTGAGGAGGATTTGTCGTGACCATCACCAAGACCGACGCGCGCCGCGTCATCGAGGTCCTGCTGCGCCCCCTGGTGGGGCAGCGCTTCCAGCCCACCGGCTTCCCGGACCTCGGCGCGGCCGAGTTCGACCACGCCGACGGCGGCCGGGCCCTGCTTGTCGAGTCACCCCAGTCGATGGCGAACCGGCTGGAGGCCACGACCTGGGACGAGGCGCGTAATGACCAGGTCGCCGAGCTGGCGGCCCTGCCGTACGTGCGGATCCAGGACCCGTCCGGCGCCTTCCTGACGTCGAGCCGGCTCGAAGCCCACCGCCTCGCCAGCGCCTACATCATGGATGGCACGATCGACGGCAAGAAGGGCGTCGAGTGGCTGCCCGAGAAGCTCGGGCTTCAGAAGGGCAAGCCGCTCGACAACCGGGCGGTGGCGAGGGCGTGCTTCGCGCTCGACCCGCTCTCGCTGGTGCACGGCGTCTTCTTCGCCCGTAGCAGCTGGCCGTGGCAGCCGAAGGTGGCCCGGGCGGTGACGAGCTTCATCGAGGCGTATGACGTCAAACCGGCCGTGAGTGGCGGTGTGAAGCGCGACAGCGTCCACAACCAGGTCGACAAGGACCGGGAGAAGAAGCTCGGCACGGCCGAAGGCTACGGGTCGGTGCCGCACCACCGGGTGGAGTACACGGCGTCCAGCATCCGGGCGTACTTCGCCATCGACCGGACGCAGTTGCGCTCGTACGGTCTCTCGGAGGCGGCGACGGCCCTGCTGGAGGCGATCATCGACTTCGAGATCGGCACGTTGCTCGACAGTGGGCTGCGCCTGCGGACCGCCTGCGACCTCGAGGTGGTGGACGTGGTCCGGGGCGAGCGGCCCCAGGCGGCCGAGGCGGCGACACGCATCGCGGCTCTCGCCCAGGAGTGCGCGAGCGAACTCGGCCCGGTGACCGTCGTGACCTGGACGGGCAAGTAGATGGGTACCGTGGTCTCGGTGCGGTTCCCGCTGGGGCGCTACCACGCCACCCCGTGGGACCGCAACGTGAACGAGGGCGCGGTGGAGTGGCCGCCGTCGCCGTGGCGCATCCTGCGGGCCCTGGTGTCCACCTGGTACACCCGCTGGCCCGAGCTGCCGGCGCCGGTGCTGGACGGCCTGCTGCAGGCGCTCGGCGACCCGCCGGCGTACTGGACGGCACCGACGAAGCCCGGGCACACCCGGCACTACCTGCCCGACCTGGCCCACCGCAGCGGCGTTCCGGGCGGCACCGACAAGACCCTCGACCCGTTCCTGTCGCTGTCCCGTGAGGCGGAGTCGCATCTGCTGATCCGGTGGGAGGCGGACCTGACCGGTGAGCAACGGGAGGTGCTCGGCAAGCTGGTCGAGCTCGTGCCCTACCTGGGCCGAGCCGAGGCCGCGTGCGAGATGAGCCTGCTCGATGGCGACGTGCCGATAGATGAGACCTGGTGGCGTCCCGGCGGGCGCGGCAACGAGACGGTGCGGCTGCTCGCGCCGACCACACCGGTGCGCCGGCCGGTCCTCGAGCTCAGTACGGTGGCGGTCCGCAAGGCACGGCGGACGATGCCGCCGGATACCCACTGGGTGACGTACGCCCGACAGGTACTACGGGAGGAGCCGCCCCGGCCCGGCCGTCGCGAGCCATCCACAGTGGAGGCGATTCGCTTCGGCGTCCAGGCGGCGGCGCCGTTCAAGGCCACCCATGGTGTGCTGCTGGCCGACATCATGCACCGGGCGGTAACCAAAAAGCTCGCCGGTGGGCGGCCCGAGCTGCTGGGCCACGGTGGCGCCGCCACCAACCACCAGCACGCCCACTGGGTGCCGTTGCCCTCCGGGCCGGAGTCGGGCGCGGACATCGAGGGCCTGCTCGTGTGGGCGCCCGGCGGCATTCGGCCCGAGGAGGTCGCGGCGATCATCGAAACCCGGTGGCTGTCCGGCCGCCGCGGCGGGGGTGACGGCAGCGACGGGTACGAGCTGAAGGGATTCCCTAAGACGACGCTGCTGCTGCAGAGCGTCGGCCGGGTCGAGCAGGTCGCCCCCGAGCTGTGCGGACCGAGCCGCACCTGGCGGAGCCTCACCCCGTACCTGCCGGTCCGGCACTACAAGCGCTCCCGCGGATCGTACGAGCAGTTCCTCGAAGAGGACGTGCGGCGGGAGCTGCAGTACCGGAACAAGCGGACGGAGGTCGAGGTGGTCCGTTTGCCCGAGCTGGACCGGTGGGCCATGGCGTTCCGTCGCTACCGCGCCGACGAGCGGATGACGAAGGACGCGCGGGTGGGGTACGGGCTTCGGCTGACCTTCACGGAGCCGGAGACCGGTCCGCTGATGCTCGGTCAGCTCAGCCACTTCGGATTCGGGGTGTTCATTCCTGAGGACCGGTAGCGATGCTCGCGGCGGACCTGCCCGATCTCGTTCCGGCGCGGATGCTCAACGAGTACGTCTACTGCCCGCGGCTGTTCTTCCTCGAATGGGTGGAGGAACTCTGGGCGTCCAATGCGGACGTGGCGGAAGGGCTGCGCCGTCATCGGAGGGTGGACTCCGGCGGTGGCGCAGCCCCGCTGCCCGATGAGGGATCGCTGCTTGCCGCCCGCTCGGTGGACCTGGCCAGCGAGTCGCTCGGGATCTCGGCGAAGCTGGACCTGGTGGAGGGCGTCGACGGGGGAGTTGTGCCGGTTGACACCAAGAAGGGGCGCCCGCGTCCCGACGGAGCGGCGTGGGACGCCGACGCGGTCCAGGTGTGCGCGCAGGTGATGCTGCTGCGGGAACAGGGCTACCGTTGCGTGCGAGGCGAGGTCTACTACGCCGAGACTCGGCAGCGGGTGGTCGTCGAGCCGACCGCCGAGCTGATCGACCGTACGCTGTCGGTTGTCGCAGCCGCCCGGCAGACCGCGGCGCGGCTGGAGCCGCCAGCGCCATTGGATGGTAGCCCCAAGTGCGCCCGCTGTTCGCTGGTGGGCATCTGCCTGCCGGACGAGGTCCGCGTGCTCAGTGGCGGTCGGAAGCAGCCGCCCCGCCGATTGATTGCACCGGATTCCGATGCCCGCCCGGTCTACGTGACCGAGCAGGGTGCCGTGGTCGGGCAGGACGGCGGTCGCCTCATCGTGTCCAAGCAACGGGAGCAGTTGGCCAGCGTCCGGCTCATCGATGTCTCTCATGTAGGGGTTTACGGAAACGTCCAGGTGACCGCCCAAGCGGTGCGCAGCCTGATCGAGCGTGACATCGACATCTTCTATTTCACGTACGGAGGCTGGCTGGTGGGCATGACTACCGGGCTGCCCACGAAGAACGTCATGCTGCGTATCCGGCAGACCGCCCGAGCGGCCCAGGGCGACGTGGACGTCGCGCGGCGGATGATCGCCGGAAAGATCCGCAACGGCCGGGTGCTGTTGCGACGCAATGGTGGTGACGCCGTCACGACTGTCGTCGATCAGCTTGGTCGACTGGCCAGTGCCGCCGAAGAGGCCACGAGCGCGGCGACTCTGCTCGGGATCGAAGGAACGGCGGCGCGCCTTTACTTTTCGGCATTGCCACGTTTGGTGAACCGCGCCGACGAGCTTCCGGGGCCGCCGTTCACGGGTCTGCGTAACCGCCGGCCACCCACGGATGCGATGAACTGCCTGCTGTCGTTCTGTTATTCCCTGCTGGTCAAGGACATCACCGCGGCATGCCTCGCGGTCGGCTTCGACCCCTACATCGGTCTGTATCACCGGCCCCGGTTCGGCCGGCCGGCGCTGGCCCTGGATCTCGCCGAGGAGTTCCGGCCGCTGCTCGCCGACTCGGTGGCGGTCACTCTCGTCAATAACCGAGAGATCTCAGCCTCCGACTTCCTCGTCCGCGCCGGGGCGGTGACGCTGACCGCCGACGGCCGTCGAACCGTGATCCGGGCGTGGGAGCGGCGTCTGTCAACACACATTCGACACCCTCTGTTCGGCTACTCGGTCAGCTACCGGCGCGCCATCGAGTTGCAGGCCCGCATCCTGGCCGGCCATTTGCTTGGCGAGTTGCCGCAGTACGAGCCGATGGTCACGAGGTGAGTCATGGCCCGACGGCGGTACCTGGTCGCCTACGACATCCGCGATGATCGGCGCCTGCGCACCGTGGCCACGTGTGTGGAAGGGTACGGTTACCGGATCCAGTACTCGGTTTTTCTGTGTGACCTGTCCGAGATGGAGGTGATCGAGATGCGGGGCGAACTCGAGCAGCTCATCAAGACCACGGAGGACAGCGTCATGATCGTAGATCTTGGCCGGCCTGGCGATACGTCCAAGTTTGTGTTCATCGGTCCGCATGCGGCGCTCCCGGTGAGCCAGGCCGTCATCGTCTAGGTCGCGCGAGCGCCCAGGTGGTGACCCCTGAGCGCTTGACCGCTCGCGCCCAGGTCAGAGGCGGTTTTGGTGCTTGACAACTCCACAGTGAGGGCCAATTGTGGATCTCCACGGGGAGGCGCTCGCAACACCGGGCGTTTCCGCAGGTCAGACGGCCCGAATTTCGCGAGCAGTCGTCCCGTCCTCAGCGGACGGGCTCCATTGCGGCCCGGGGTCGTCGGTCGGGTCGGCCCCCATGTAGGCGGTCGTCC
>JADGGF010000389.1 GCA_019690055.1 Micromonosporaceae bacterium | reverse complement strand
GCCGGGCGAGGAACAGCGCCGTGTCGTCGACGGTCACCGGCCCGGTCGCGGTGCCGTCACCGCCGCTCGGGTCGGTGGCGCCGGTCGGCAACGGGCGCTCCTTGACGAACGTCTCGGTCATGGCGGTGACGCTCGTGAAGCGCTGGCCGGTGACGAACTGGGTCAGGTCGATGATGTGGGCGGCGATGTCCCCGAGCGCGCCCGAGCCGGCGATCTCCTTGCGCAGCCGCCAGACCAGGGGGAACTGCGGGTCGACCAGCCAGTCCTGCCGGTACGCCGCGCGGACGTGCCGGATCTCGCCGACCCGACCCTCGGCGATGAGTTGAGCCATGAGCGTGACGGCCGGGACCCGCCGGTAGTTGTAGCCGCACATCGCGCGTACGCCCCGGGCCCGCGCGGCGGCCGCCGCGGCGACCATCGCCTCGGCCTCCGCCACGCTGTTCGCCAACGGCTTCTCGCACAGCACGTGCTTGCCCGCGTTCAGCGCCGCGATCGCGATCTCGGCGTGGCTGTCGCCGGGTGAACAGACGTCGATGAGGTCGATGTCGTCCCGGGCGATCAACGTACGCCAGTCGGTGACCGCCTCCTCCCAGCCGAGGCGCTCGGCCGCCGCGCTCACCTGCGCGGCGTCGCGGCCGCAGACCGCCACCATACGCACCCGGGCCGGCAGGTCGAAGAAGCGGTTCACCGACCGCCACGCGTGGGAGTGGGCGGCCCCCATGAACGCGTAGCCGACCATGCCGACGCGTAGCACGCCGCTGTTTCCGACGGTCATGTGGGTACTCCTCGGGGTCACGGATCAGGCGTCGTTCGCACATTCTCTGGGGTGCCGTGCCCCGAGCGCGACCCCACGGTCATCGGCCCGGTCGGTCGGACGTCGGCCCGGCCGGCTCGGACGTCGGCCCGGCCCGGGCTCGAGCCGGGGCCGCCGGGGCGGCGTGAGTGATGATGAGCACATCGCCCGGTTGCTCGACCTGGCGCCGGTACGGTCATCTTGATCCCCCGGCAGTCGGCGACTGACGATGACGAGGAGGTTCCGGGTGAGAGTCGAGCCGGACGACCCGACGGGTGACTGGACCCGCGAGGGCGTGTTCGAGGTTGACCCCGGCGTCTACCGGATTCCGCTGCCCCTGCCGCACGACGGTCTGCGCGCGGTCAACGTGTACGCCCTGCGTGATTCGAACGGCGTTGTCCTCATCGACTCCGGTTGGGCCATCGCGGCCGACCGGGAGCGGCTGGACCGGGCCCTGGCCGCGCTGGAGTGCAGCTTTCGAGATATCCGTAGATTCCTCATCACACATGTGCATCGGGACCACTACGCGCTCGCTGTCGCCCTCCGGCGGGAGTACGGGGGACAGATCGCCCTCGGCGCCGGCGAGAAGCCGGCCATCGCCCTGCTGAGCAGCCCGGACCGCCGCCCGCTGGCCGAGCACGGGGAGATGATGGCGCGGTGCGGCGCCGATGAGCTGGCGGCCTGGGTACGCCGGCGCTCGGCCGATGTCCGGATCGACCCGAACGAATGGGAGCCGCCCGACGTCTGGCTCGAGGAAACGGCCGTGCCGCTGGGCGAGCGGACGCTCCAGGCCCTGCCGACGCCCGGACATACCCGCGGCCACGTGGTCTTCATCGACGAGGCCGCCGGCCTGTTCTTCGCCGGCGACCACGTGCTGCCCCACATCACGCCGTCCATCGGCTTCGAGTCGCCCGCGGCGCCGCTACCGCTGGCCGACTACCTGCGCTCGCTCAATCTCGTCCGCGCGCTGCCTGACCGGCGGTTGCTGCCCGCGCACGGCCCCGTTCAGCCCACCGTGCACGCCCGGGTCGACGAGTTGCTCGAGCACCACGCCCGCCGCCTCGACGAGTGCGCGGCCATCGTCGCGGGGGACAGCCTGACCCCGTTCCAGGTCGCGCGGCGGATGACGTGGACGCGGCGTCAGCGGGCCTTCGACGACCTGGACCCGTTCAACCAGATCCTGGCGGTCACCGAGACGGTGGCTCACCTCGACGTCCTCGTGACGCAGAAACGGTTGCGGTGCCAGGAGGTCGACGGGGTCTGCCGATACTCATCGACCTAGACGTCCGGCTCTCTCTCCGGGGAAGCGGGTGTCAGCGAGTGTCGGGCAACGGCGGCTTGACCGCGCGGGTGGCGTAGTACCCGGGCAGCCAGCCCGCGGTCGCGTCGCTGTGGTGCGGCGCCTCGGAAAAGCCGGTGATGACGAACCCGGCGTCGAGCTGGCCGCCGATCTGATCGGTGAGGGTGTGGCTGTACTCCACGGGCGAGTCGGAGCCCCACAGCCGCTCGCGCTCGCCGGGCTCGAGGTGTGTCAGGTCGCTGTACGGCAGGCGGTGCCGGACGACCAGCTGCCCGCGGTTCAGGGGCTCGGCGTCAAAGATAAAGACGTCGGGATTCATAAATCCAGCCAGGAGCGTCCCGCCCGGTCGCAGGACGCGGTAGCACTCGCGCCACACCGGCCGGACCTCGGGGATGAAGACGTTGGCGACCGGGTGGAACACGAGGTCGAACGAGGCATCGGCGAAGACGCTCAGGTCGCGGGCGTCGCCCAGCACCGTCCGCAGCGTCAGGCCCTCGCGTTCGGCGACCATCTCGTCCTGCTCGAGCTGGCGGGGCGAGTTGTCGAAGACGGTGACTCGGGCCCCGAGCGCGGCGAAGATGGGGCCCTGTTGGCCGCCGCCGGAGGCGAGGCAGAGCACGTCCCGCCCGGCCAGATCGCTCGGGAACCAGCTCGGATCGACCGGCTGGTAACCGATGAGCACGACGGACCACTCGCCGGCCCGCGCCTTCGCGATGACCTCCGGTGTCACCGGGCGCGTCCACTCGTTGCCTTCCTCGACCTGACGGTCCCAGGCGCGGCGGTTGTGGGCGACCGGATCGGTGATGGGCTGGGACATGCGCCGGATGCTAACCGGGGACCGGCGACGTCACGCCATATTTTCCGGCGGCGCGCGGGGGCGTCGCCGCGAGCGTGCGAGCGAGGGGCAGGCTGAGCGAGGTCGTTGGTTCGTCGGCTGACCGTACGGTCATGCACCCGGGGTCCGGCCCCGTCCGCCCCACTGGCCAACGACGGGCGTCGACCTCTCGCGGGGCCGGTCGCCGGGCGGGGGCTGACGCTCGACGGCGACGAGGATCGATTGCACGACCTCGGTGACGGCGTCGGCGTCCGGATAGGCGCCGAGCTCGCCGGCGAAGAGAAGATGGCCGGTGCCGACGACGCTGAGAGCGAGCGCCTGGGGGTCCGCGTCGGGGGTGAGCCGGCCGACGTCGCGTTCCGCGCCGAGGTACGTCGCGACCATGGCCACGGCGTTGGTGGCGATGGGAAGCCCCGGTGTGGCGTCGTCGCGCAGGCGCGCCCGCAGTTCGTCGCGGGTCATCACGAGTGCGAGCACGCCCAGGGTCGCCGGATCGAACACGTCCGCGAGGGCGGCGGCGAGGTTGCCGCTCACCGAGCCATTACCGACCGTGTCGAGGAGCGCGTTTGTCCGCGCCTCGATCCGCGCGATCCGCGTGCGCGCGAATTCCGCCAGAAACTCGTCGAAGTCGGCGAAGTGCCGGTGCAGCACTCCCTTGGCGACGCCGGCCTCCGCCGTGACGGCGCGGCTGGTGAGCCCGGTGGGGCCGTCGCGCTGGAGGACCCGCTCGGCCGCGGCGAACAGGTGCCCGCGGGCGTCGGGGATCACGACACCGGTCGGCACGCGGCACGCTCCTTCCGTCTGGCGAGTGGGCACGTGCCCACTTATAGTGGGCGCATGCCCACTCTACCGCCGACCTCCTCCACTGAACCGCATCGACACCGCGCGGTGGCCGAGTCGTTCGGGCTGGACCCCCAGCGCTACGACCGGACCCGACCGACGTACCCGCCGGCGTTGGCGGAAACGATCGTTGCCGATCTACCGGGCCGCCGTCTGCTCGACGTCGGCATCGGCACGGGCTTGTCGGCCCTGCCGTTTCGGGCGTTGGGCGCCCACGTGGTCGGCGTCGAGCCCGACCCGCGCATGGCCGAGTTGGCCCGGCAACGGGGATTCGAGGTTGAGGTCGCCCGGTTTGAGGACTGGGATCCGGCGGGTCGTGTCTTCGACGCCGTCATATCCGGGCAAGCATGGCACTGGGTCGATCCTGTCGCGGGCCCGGTGAAGGCGGCGGTCGCCCTGCGCCCCGGCGGGCGCATCGCCTTGTTCTGGAACGTGTTCCAGCCGGCGCCCGACGTGGCCGCGGCTTTCAGCACGGTCTACCGCCGAGTGGAGACGGGCCTGCCCTTCAATCCGTGGTCGGTCGACCCGATGCTCGGTCAGCAGGCGATCGTGCAAAAGGTCGTCGATGGGCTCCAGCGCTGCGGCTCGTTCGGTGAGGTCCGGCAGTGGCGCACCGACTGGTCCCGGGAGTACACCCGCGACGAATGGCTCGACCTGGTGCCGACCTCCGGCGGGCACAACCTCATCCCGCGCCCCCGGCTCGACGAATTGCTCGCCGGCCTCGGCGCGGTCATCGACGCGGCCGGCGGTCGGATCACGGTCGGTTACGCCACGGTGCTTCTTGCCGCGAGCCGGACCGACGGGCGCTGAGCGGCGGTCCGGCCCGAGCGGTGGTCAGCCGGCGCT
>JADGGF010000388.1 GCA_019690055.1 Micromonosporaceae bacterium | reverse complement strand
CTCCACGACTTGGTTGTGGCTGCCGCTTAGTTTCTCACTACTGTCCTATCTGGTTCCTTCAAAGCGAATTCGCCAAAGTGCATATGCTGCGATGGTGGCGTCATCCGTACGTCGGCAGCGAGTGGACTGACGCCGGAACGGTGCGTGATCGGCGGGCACAGCTCAAGCACCGCGAACGCGGCCAGGGACGGTCGGCGCCTTGCCCACCGGAGCTGACGGCCCTCCTCCAGGCGCACATCGCCGAGTTCGGCATCGGACCGGATGGACGGATCTTCCGAGGCGAACGCAACGACGGCGAACTACCCCGACTCACCGTGGTCATGGCTTGGCGGGCCGCCCGGGCGGCGTGTTCCCACTCGAGGTGATCGCCTCTCCGCTGGCCGAACGGCCGTACGACTTGCGGCATGCCGCCGTGTCGACGTGGCTTAACGGCGGCGTGCCAGCAACGACCGTGGCGGAGTGGGCCGGTCATTCGGTGGAGGTGCTTCTGAGGATCTACGCCAAGTGCCTGGACGGGGGACGGCGGCGCTTCGTAGGCGAGTCGAGTATGCGCTCGGTGGGGGTCAGGAGGCCGATGGTCGAGCCGGAGAGGCCCGCGGGGATGGGGAGTTGTTCGGGTGAGCTTTCGTGTCGCGTATGTGTCGTGGACGTCCGTAGACGGCTGGACCAAACCGGGATCTTTTGGACTTATCCGGCAGAGCTTCGGGGGTGTTCTCGACGGGCTTTCGGGGGTGGTTTCCATTGCCGCACAAGGGTTTCGAGTGGTGGCCCCGGCGCGATTCGAACGCGCGACACCCGCTTTAGGAGAGCGGTGCTCTATCCCCTGAGCTACGAGGCCAGCGCCCCCGAGTCTACGGACGCCGCCTGCGGGTCGGCGACCGCGTTCCCCAGCTCGGCCCGGACGGGTCGGCGACCGGCGGCCGGCCGGGTAGTCGGCGCGGAATCGGGTCCACCGGAGTCCACGGACGGGCTCAGGCCGGGTAGGTCACGCCGATCTGGGCACGGATCTCATCGAGGATGGCCATGATCTCGAGCGTGTCCGCGTGCGGGATGAGCGGGCTCTCTGTCAGGCCCTCGCGCAGGCAGCGCATCACCTCGACGGCCTCGTGGTTCATCCCGTTGCCCACAAACGGCACGTCGACCCAGGTCTCCTCGCTACCGAGGACGAGGGTGAACCCGGCCGGCACGTGGAACGGCCCGGGGATCTCGATACGCCCCTCGGTGCCGGTGATGACCGCCCGGCCCGCGGTCTTGCCCCGCAGGCCACAGGCCAGCGTCGCCACGGCCCCGTTCTCGTAGCCGAACACGATGCCCGTGTTCTCGTCCGTGCCCTCGGGGAACAGGCTGGCCCAGGACCGCACGTGCGTGGGCCGCCCGAGGAACAGATACGCCAGCGTGATCGGGTAGACGCCGAGGTCGAGCAGGGCACCCCCACCGAGCTCGGGGGCCCGCAGGCGGTGGCCGGGCATCACCGGTCCGGGCAGCCCGAAGTCGGCGCTGACGTGGCGGACCTCGCCGATCTGGCCCTCGGCCACGACAGACAGGACGCGACGAATCGCCGGATTCGTCCGCATCCACATCGCTTCCATGAGGAACAGCCCGCGCGCCCGGGCCAGCTCAACCAGGTCGACCGCACTCGCATGATCGAGCGTGAACGGCTTCTCGCACAGCACCGCCCGCCCGGCCTCCAGGCAAAGGCGGGTCGCGGCGTGGTGGGCCGAGTGCGGCGTGGCGACGTAGATGACGTCCAGGTCGGCGTCGGCGGCCAGCTCCTGCCAGGAGCCGTACGCCCGGGGGATGCCGTGCGTCTCGGCGAACGCCTGCGCCCCTTCAAGCGACCGGGACCCGACGGCGAGCACCTGCGCACCGGGCACGTGGGCAAGATCCTCGGTGAACAGCTTCGCGATCCACCCCGTGGCGAGGATGCCCCAGCGGATGACATCCGGGCCCTGCTCCGCAGCTGGCTGGCTTCCCACGGCGCCTCCTGCCTGTCTCGAAGTACTCGCAGATTCCGCTCTGGTGAGCTGTGCGGAATTCGCTGTCCGAGCCCGACCACACTGTCTGGTCTCGTACACGCCGCCTGTCGCGAACACGCAATTGCGGCCCTGACCGTACCGTGCCGCTCTGACCGCCGCGCGCCGCCGACGGCCTCGGAAGCAGCGCCACCGACCCCTGGACCACCCCAAAGTGGACGATTCGGCGAATCACCCCTGACCGGCCGGCTACTCCCGGCGGTTGCTTCGTGGCCGTACCGTAGGCGCAAGTTCGACCGTACGCACAGTCATGAATTGGGGGCGCCCATGTCGACCCAGTCCACCGGCGCGGAGGCCCCCCAGGCGGGCGGGTCCAACGTCGTCATCGTCAAGCAGAAGCGGGGCTGGGGCGGCGCGATCCTGGTCGTGATCGGACTGATGGGCCTGCTCTGCGCGGGCTACATCGGGGCCGCGACGCTCAAGCTGGTGCCCGAGTTCAAGAACCCGTTCACCACCCGCGTCGAGGACCGCAGCGGCCCGGTGCTGCTGGAGTCCATCCAGGACCTGAGCCTCTTCGTCGCCGCCCGCGGCAATTTCCAGGTGGTGGTCGACTACCGCGAGGACCGGCCGTACGTCCCCGACTTCATCTCCAGCTACCATGCTCTCTTCGTCGGGTACGGCTCGGTGGAGGCGTACGTCGACTTCGCCTCGCTCGACGAGGGAGCCATCGAGGTCTCGCCGGACGGCACCGAGGTGACCATCACCCTCCCCGAGCCGCAGCTCTCCGAGGTGCGCCTGGACATCAACAAGAGCCAGATCTACTCGCTGGACGAGGGCATCTTCGAGACGGTCCGGCGGCTGGTCAACGAGGACGTCAACCGTCAGGGCAACCTGTACCGGCTCGCGGTGTCCAAGATCGAGACGGCCGCCCGGCAGAGCGACCTGCTCGAGCGGGCGCGGGAGAACACCCGGATCACGCTCGAAGGAATGATGCGGGCCCTCGGTTTCGAGCGCGTAACCATCAATTTCGTGCCAAACCCGGTCTAATCCTCCCGCCCTTAACCCTCCAGTTCACGGTGGAGCCGCCTCTGTTATCGGTCGTTTACCCGATGGTTTCCATCCCCCGACACGACCACAGTGGGTCCATCGCTGTGGTCGGGGCCCACGGCCGTTCGTGCTGGTCTGGCGGCGGCCGGTGACGCGTCGTGGGTCCGTTGCTGACAGGAGGCACCGGGTGTCCACCGTCACGCTCGCGAACGTGTCCAAGATCTTCGAGGATGGCACGGTCGCCGTCGACAACGTGAGCTTGGATATCAAGCAGGGCGAGTTCATCGTTCTGCTGGGCCCATCGGGGTGCGGGAAGTCCACCCTGCTCCGCATGGTCGCCGGCCTGGAGACGCCGACATCCGGGTCGATCCTGCTCGACGGCGCACCCGCCGATGACCTCACCCCGCGCGAACGGGGTGTGGCGATGATCTTCCAGGACTACGGCCTCTACCCGCATATGAACGTCCGGGACAACATCGGCTTCCCGCTGCGCATCGCGGGCGTCGAGCCGAACACCCGGTTCGAGCGGGTCCGCGACGTCGCGGCGGCGCTGGGCATCGACGACGTGCTCGTCCGCCGTCCGGCCCAGCTCTCTGGTGGACAGCGGCAGCGGGTGGCGATGGGTCGCGCGATCATCCGCCGGCCGTCGCTGTTCCTCATGGACGAGCCGCTCTCCAACCTGGACAGCGGTCTGCGGGCACAGTTGCGCGCCGAGATCTCGTCCCTGGTGCGGGAGATGGGCGTCACCACGATCTACGTGACCCACGACCAGGCCGAGGCGCTGACCATGGCGGACCGCGTGGCGATCCTGCGCCGGGGCGTGCTCCAGGACGTCGGCACGCCGACGGAGGTCTACCGGCGACCCGGCACGCTCTTCGTGGCGACCTTCCTCGGCAACCCCAAGATGAACCTGGTAGAGGCCCAGGTCTATGTGCACCTCGATCGGTACATTGCGCTGCACCTTGGCGAGCAGGCGCTCTACCTGCCCTGGCACGACATGCGGTCCCGCCAGGTGGCGCACTACCACGGCGAGAAGATCGTGATCGGGTTCCGGGCCGAAGCCCTCACGCCCGTGCCCCCGGATGCCCCGGGGGACGTCCTGCACGGTCGGGTCCACTACATCGAGCACCACGGCCACGAGTCCGTCGCCTTCATCGACGTCGGCGCGCTCGCCATCAACATCGACGAGTACGGCGGTCCCCCCGCCCAGGCCAATGGGCACAATCGCCGCGGCGGCCGGATGGCCGGGTTGTTCCGGCGGTCGACCAGGTCCGAGTCGGCGCGGGCCGAGGGCAACGGGCACGTCGCTACGGCGACCGCGACGGCGGACGCGACGGGGCGGCACGCCCGGCAACCCGCCGAGTTGGCCGTACGCCTGCAGCCCTACCCGGCGCTTCGCGTCGGCGAGCCGATGTCGATCGCGGTCCGGCTCGATGCGCTGCACTTCTTCGACCCCGAGGGCAACCGCATCGACGTCGGCTGGCGCTGACGGGCCGACCGGTCAGGCTCAGCGGTTCGGCAGGATGGTGCCGTGAGCGACACAGAGGGAGCGGCCGCCCCCCCCCCCGGCGCGGCGCCGCGCCCCCGCGCCCGACC
>JADGGF010000387.1 GCA_019690055.1 Micromonosporaceae bacterium | reverse complement strand
CGAGGCGCCCCCCGGGAGGATGCGCCCGCCGACGAGCCCGAGCGGAATCGCCCAGATGGCCACGTCGAGGACCAGCCACGGTTGTTCGCCCCGCCGGCGCAGCCGCAGTTCGGCGATGAGGCCCGCGACCACGATGCCGATGAGGATGAACAGCGCGTATGCCCGTACGGGTATCGGTCCCAGGTGCCAGACGCCCTGGGTCGGACTGGGGACTGCGGCCAAGAGGGGGTAGCGCTCGGTCACCGGCACAACTTATAAGCCCGGCCGTGGCGCGGCGAACACCACCCGTCGGATTCGATCTGTCGCAATTCTGCGTGGCAGAATACCCGGACACCTGCGTTATGCGGCGCGTCGCCGTGCAGCCGAATGCGAGCCCAACGGATGGAGCCATGACAGCTTCCGGATCTCGGCGGGGATTTCTGCGTCTTACTGGCGGGCTGATCGCTGGGGCCGCTGTGCTGGGTGCGGCGGCGAAGTCCCAGTCGGCTGCCCCGGCCGCTCCTCCGTTGCCCGAGGCACCGGAGTTGCCGATCGACGAGCAGGCGCCCCGGATCGTGGAGTTCGGTCCGGGCCCGGTCACGTCGGGCACGAACATCCCGCGGTGGGTGGGTGAAGGCGGACGACTGCACCCAGGCGCCCGGGCCGGGGCGCTGGAGGTCGTCTGGCAGGTGAACGCCGCGGAGAAGCTGATCGCTCTGACGTTCGATGACGGGCCAGTGCCCGGGGTCTCCGAGGTCCTCTACGACATCCTGGACGAGACCGGAATCAAGGCCACTCTGTTCGTGGTCGGCCAGCGGGTGGAGGAGTTCGGTGACCTGATGCGGGGGCGGGTGGATCGGCACGAAATCGGCAACCACACCTACTCGCACACGAGCACCTTCACGAAGACCGACGCCGAGATCGAGGAAGACCTCACCGCCGCCCACCAGGCGATAGCCGAGGTGCTCGGCCGGGAGGCGCGCCTCTTCCGACCGCCGTACAGCCACGTCAACGGCGGCACCCTGGTGGCCGCCGCCCAGCTGGGGTACGACCTCGTGATGTGGAACAACAACATCGGGTACCTGGGCTACGACGGCGAGGAAGACCGGTTGGTGCGTGATGTCGTGGAGACGGTGTTTCCCGGCTCAATCGTGTTGTGCCATGACGGTGGGCCCGAGTACCTGATCAGCATCCGCAGCGTGCCGAAGATCGTCAGTGAGTTGAAGGCGCAGGGCTACGAGTTCGTCACCATCTCGGAACTGCGCGAGGCGAGCAAGGCCTGAGGCCTGACCATACGAGCAAGGCCTGACACTTGACCAGGTCTGTCCGGCCGCCCGTGAAGAAGCGGCCGGACGCCGGTCAGAGCCGGTGCGCGGCGTCGGTGGTCGTGACTCCGCGGGTGTCGAAGAACTGCTTCGCCAGGCCCGCCAACCGATCCGCCTCGTACACGCTGTGCGCCTGGACGAGGATGACCAGGTCGGCCTGGGCGCACGCCGCCTCCAGGTCGTCGACCCGGGGCACGGGGACGCCGCCGACCTCCCAGGACGGCACGTACGGGTCGTGGTAATGCAGCACCGCCCCGAGACCGCGCAGCCGCTGCGCCAGCGCGATCGCCGGCGACTCCCGCTGGTCGGAGATGTCGCGCTTGTAGGTCACGCCGAGCAGCAGGACCGTGGCGCCATTGATCGCTTTGCCCGCGTCGTTGAGGATGTTCTGCGCCCGCCGGGCGACGTAGGCCGGCATCGTCGCGTTGATCTCCTGGGCGAGCTCGACGAACCGGAACGGGTAGCCCAGCCGGACCCGGACGTTGTGGCTGAGGTAGTTCGGGTCGATGGGGATGCAGTGCCCGCCGACCCCGGGCCCCGGGTAGAACGGCTGGAACCCGAACGGCTTGCTCGACGCGGCCCGAATCACGTCCCACAGGTCAATGCCCAGCTGGTGGCAGAACTTGGCCATTTCATTGACCAGCGCGATATTGATGTGACGGTAGGTGTTCTCCAGGAGCTTGGCGGTCTCCGCCTCCCGCGTTCCCTTGGTCCGAACCACCGTCTCGACGAACTTCCCGTAGAAAGCCGCCGCCGCCTCGGTGCAGGCCGGGGTGTGCCCGCCGACGACCTTGGGGGTGTTGTGGGGACCGAAATCCTTGTTACCGGGATCGATGCGTTCGGGGGAGAACGCAAGATGAAAGTCTATTCCGGCCACCAAGCCCGATTTTTCCAGAATCGGCCGGACGATTTCGTCGGTCGTGCCCGGGTAGGTGGTCGACTCGAGGATCACGAGCATCCCCGGCCGCAGGTTGCGCGCCACCGACTCCATCGCGCTCGTCACCGCGCGCAGGTCGGGACCGCCGTCGCTGGACAACGGCGTCGGTACGCAGACCACGACGGTCCTGGCCGAGGCGATCGCGGTCTCGTCCGTGGTCGCGCGGAAGCCCGCCTGCAGCATCGCGGCGAGATCTTCCTCGCTGATGTCGTCGACGTGCGACCGACCTGCGTTGAGGTTGTCGACCACGTCCTTCTTGACGTCGAGACCGATGACGGACAGGCCGGCCCGGCTCGCCTCGCGGGCCAGTGGCAATCCGACATAGCCGACACCAATCACCACAACATCAGTCGCCACGTGTCGCTCCCTGCGGGTCTCGGTCGCGAAGCTGGCCCGTCCGGGTAGCCGCGCTCGGTCCGTCGGACGAGGATGCCCGGCGATGCTATCGCAGGCGGGAGTGTGTGATCGCACCTCACCCCGGCCGAAAGCGTCGTAAAGTCGACGTTTCCCTCACGGTCGTCGGTCGACCCGGTCGGTGCCGGTGACTGCGCCCAGCGCGGCGTAGATGCCGCGGTACGTGGCGGCGTTCGCCGCCCAGGATGCGTGGGACCGGACCCAGGCCGCGCCAGTGTCGGCCAGGCGACGGCGACGGTCGGGGTCGGCCAGCAGGGTGAGCAGCACCGTGGCCAGGGACTCCTCGCTGCCCGCCTCGAACAACTCGACCGCGCCGCTCTCCTCGGCCAGCGCGGCGAGGGCGCGGACGTTGGCGCAGACCACGGTTCGACCGGTGGCGAACGCCTCGTACGGCTTGAGCGGCGTCACCAGGTGCGCGACCCCGGTCGGCCGGCGTGGGATCACAAATATATCGATGAGGCCGTAGTACGTGAGGATGTCGGCGTGCGGCACCCGGCCGGCGAAGACGACGTCGGTCAGCCCGCGCGCGGCGGCGTGCCGCACGAGGTTGTCGCGGTACGGACCGTCGCCGACGATGAGCAGGCGCACGGGCGACGACCACGCCGCTTTCACCAAAGCATATGCATCAATGAGTACGTCTATTCCTTCGTACTCATTCAGCGACGATATGTACCCGATGACCGTTGTCTCGGCGCCTATTCCCAGCCGCGCCGCGAGTTCCCGGTCCCTGGTGAGGACCGGGAAAGCGTCCGTGTCGACCGCATTGGGAACCACGACGACCCGCTCACGCGGTACCCCGCCCGCCACGACGCGGTCGACCATCGAGGCGGAGAGCGTGACAACCATGTCGGCGTCGCGACGGCACCGGTCCTCGAGATCCCGCCGCAGCACGTACGCGTCGGGCAGCTCATCCTCGGCGGCGAGCCGGTCGAGGTCCCAGCCGTACCGGTGGACCTGGCGCGACAACCACGTCTCTTCCCAGAACCCACGCGACTCGTAGACGACCGGAATCCCGTACGCCCGCCCGACCGCCAGCGCGGTGAGCGCGTTGACGTAGTCGGAGGCCGCGTGGAGAACGGCCGGCCGGAGCCGCCGGACGAGATCGGCCACCCCGGTGACGTGGGCGGCCAGCCAGGTGTCCAGGGGGGTGGCCTCACGGTCGGGTCCGGGGATGCGGTGGTAGGCGATTCCGTCGACGACCTCCGGCGTCGTGGCGTCGGCGGCGAAGCCCATCTGGGTCACCACGTGGGGGTCGAGCCCGGCGGCCGCCTGAGCCACGGCGATGTAGTGGGTGCGCAGCGTGTAGCCGGCCTGGGTTCGCGGCAGCGAGTTCTTCACGACGTGCAGGACGCGTCCCGGCCGGGGGACGTACGGAGCCGTCGGCGGGGGAACCGAGGGGACGAACTGGCCGGAAAGGACGGCCACCAGCCCGCGCAACCGCTCCCGGCGACGGCGGTCCCGCGCGCTACGGGTCGGGCAGGAATCGGCGAGCCCGAGCGCCCGGCCGAGGTAGCCCTGCTGCTCGAGGTCGTACCAGAGTTGCCGGCGCGTGCCGGCGTCGACGCCCGACGTGCCCACGCCGGTCACGAGCGCGTAGGCCCCGAGGGCGTCGCCGTGGTCGAGCAACGTCCAGGCCCGCCGGCGCGCCATCCGGTGATCGGGCGACAGGAGCGGGTTCGCGGCGGCGGCGAGGGCGACCATCCGGCGCTTCCGGACCAGGATCGACCGCAGGCGTGGGCGCAGCGCCGCGGGAACCAACGCGCTCAGCATCGGGGCCTCCGCTGGCTGGTCACGTCAGCGCCTCCGCCCGAGCCGGCGTCGGATCGCCGCGCCGACCCGCCGGCTTCCGAGCGCGCCGACCACCATCACCGCCCGGATCAGGGACCGGACTCCGGTGACCTCGACGCGGGTCGGCAGCCAGCGCAGCTCGCCGGAGGCGACCTGCACCGCGGACAGGCCGGGCG
>JADGGF010000386.1 GCA_019690055.1 Micromonosporaceae bacterium | reverse complement strand
TGAACGATGCGCAGCGTGCCGTCTGGCAACTCGGGTGGCGGGGGCCAGCTGTGGTGCGACATCGACATGACGGCGAGCGGCCTCCCGCGGCACTGGTCGTTTGTCTTGAACGGGCCCAGAGTACGGAGTATACCAGCGTGCGAAAAGACGTCTCCAACGCTGGGGCGTGGGCCCCTCCGTGTCACCCAGCCACCGCTCGTGGTCGGGCTCGCCGCCGGTCGTCGGGCTCGACCACGGCTGTCAACCGGGCCCACGGCAGCGTGTCGCTCAGGATCAGCCGGGGTGTGTCACGCGAGCTCGGCGGTGTGTGTCGCCCGGTCCGACGGCGAGCCGCACGCCGGTGGTGCGTGTCCGTCCGGTCCCACGGGAGAGCCCGGCCCGGCCGCGGCCGTCACCCGGTGGACCCGCGACCGTACGGCCGCCCGCCCCGGAACCGGCCCGCCCGGACTGGCGGCAGCAGCTCACGCCGCGCAGCGCATCGTGGTCGGCCTGTGCCCGGCGAGCAACGTCGTTCCGTCGCGCAACCGCCGCGCGGGCAGGGACACGCCTGGGCAAGGGCACGCGTGGGCACGACGCATTCACACATAGTTGCTCATGGCAGTGGTGGCATCACGGGCGAACGCGATGCTGTGGTCGGTCGGGCAGGCGGTGAGTTTCGTCTCCGGTACTGGCCCTACTCCGCGCGTACGGTCTGCGACGATGGCGGCTGCCCGGAACTGTAGAACGAGTCGGACCGGACGATGATCATGACAAAATACGTACCGCTCGCGCCCGGAAAGGAGACGTGGACCGGGCCGTCGCACGGCACGATTTCCCGTTCGTGCTCAGCGCTGCCGCCGAACTCGGATGCGGAAAACTCGCATCGGGGGTTGTCTCCCGGCGGGGCGATGACATCGAATGCTATGTGTACCAGCTCCCCGTCATGCCAGCCGTGGAGATTCGAGTAGGTCGGGGGGTCCGGGCAGGGAGCGTAGATCGCGTCGCCCCATTGGTCGCTGCGCACGCCGAACCGGTCGGTCGCGATGATCCAGATCTCGCCGCCGGTGCAGTAGCGGTAGTTGTACGTCCGGCTGTTCTGGCCGATGGTGCAGGGCACCTCTTCGGTCCCAACTGAGGCCCGGCGGATGCTGCACGAGAAGGGACCACGGTCGGCCTGGGCCGCGAGAGTGAAGGTCACCGTCACGTTGCGACCGTCGGCCGTCGCTGAGAAGGACGTGATCCTCGGCTTCGGCGCGGACGCCGGTTGGCCCGCTCCGGGTACTGCGGACGGCGCCGTGGAGGCCGACGGGGTAGGCGATGGCTCGGGCGAGCCCGTCGGGGCCGCCGAGTCGCTCGGGGTCGCCGAGTCGCTCGGGGTGGGCTGAGCCGAGGGCCCGGCGTTGGCCTGCTCAGTGGACTCGGGTGACCTGGCTCCCCGGATCGCGGCAGCCGCCGCTGACGCAATCGTCGCCACGACGAGCACGGCGACGACTACGACCCACGTGCGCACACGCCGTAGCGGGGTCGGGCCTCCGTAGCCGTCCTTCGACATATCCCATCCTTGCGGTTCGCTGAGGTGCCGCATCCTAGCGGTAATCCGGCAGCCGGTCCGTCTCGTGATCGCGAGTGGTGCACAACGGGCGAGCCCGGAGTCTCCGGCGGTACCGGCGGATTCTTCGCGAAGGGATGCAAGCGACCGTGCTGTCGCGACGACGGGTCCAGAGTGGACAGTTTTGGCCTAGTCGATGAATCGGCGCGTCAGTGCCCGCGGCGGGCGGGCGATGACGAACGCGACGATCAGGCCGACGCCGACCACGCTCACCAGCAGGCCGGCCTGCACGCCCCACAGGGGCACGGTCTCCAGCCACGCGCCATCGATTCCGGTCCGCCGGTTCCACGCGACCCGGTACGCGCCGAGGGCGAGGCCGGCGAGCGCGCCCAGCGGGGCACCTGCGGCGAGCACCACGCCCGCCTGGACGACCATGAACCGGCGGAGGAACCGGGGCGTCGCCCCGACCGCGTGCATGGTGGCATGGTCGCGGACCGCCTGCGTACGGGCCAGGGCCAGCGAGATCGCCGTGGCCGCCACCGGGACAGCGGCGAGCAGCACGATGGGGATGAGGGCCACCATGTCCCCCCACGGGTACGGCAGGTAGGGGGTGACGACCCGGACGAGCGTCGTGGTCGAGTTGATCACCTCCTTGGCGCGGTCCAGGTCACGAGCGCTCAGCTCCCTCGAGGTCACCACGTACTCGCCGACGTAGTCCAGCTCGGTGACGCCGAGCATCCGTGCGGTCGCGGGCGAGACGGTCAGTGGGGGCGCGAAGCCCCGCACGAAGGCGCCGGGGAGGGTGACGATCCGGTCGGCTTCGGCCTCGGTGGGCAGCATCTTCTGCGAGACCGCGACGCGCACCGTGCCGTCCTCGCCGAGCATCGCGGCGTTGTGCACCACGGCCCCGCCGCGGTCGAGGACGGCCGCGGCCTCGTCGGCGCCCGGCAGGCCCGAGGCGCGCATCGCGGCCCCGTCCATGACGTGCACCGCCGTGCCCTCCATCCATGGCACGCCGAGGCTGGGAACGTACGCGTGCTCCCACTCGACGCAGCGCAGCGGGGCGCCGACGGCGATCGACGAGGCGGTGTCGGGGTACAGCCCGTCCGGGCAGGAACGGTTCGCGGGCATGAGCGCGTGCAGGTGCACCTCACTGTCGTTGGAGATCGCGAATATCGGTTCGTGTCCAGTGACCGGCAGTTCCCGCGCCAGCACGTCGACGGCGCCGGTGAGGACCCGGCGGTCGAACGCGTCGCTGACCGGCACCGTGGCGCCGAGCACGAGGCGGCCACCGCTGACCATCTCGCCGACCCGGTCCCGCGCGTTCGCGACGAACGACCCGACGGCCACCGCGTAGAACGACGCCACGCCGACCGCGACCAGCACGCCGATCGCGGCCGGGAGGAACCGGGACCGGTGGTCGTCGGCGTCCCGGAGCGCGAGCCGGGCGGTCACCGGAAGGTGCCGGGCCAGCGCGGCCGCGAGCCCGACGAGCGGGCGTACGCACAGGACGAGCCCGAACGCCGCCAGCACCAGCGTCAGCAGCACCAGGATCACCAGCCCGCCGGTGGAGGCCTGCGGCGCGATCGACTCGGGCGACGGCGCGGGCTCCGGGAGGGGCAGCGACAGGGACAGCCCCGCGCAGGCCGCCGCCCCGAGCAGGAGCAGCGGGCCCACGACCGCGGTCCACCGCCCGCGGCGCTCGTCGCCGGTGCGGCCGGGTGCAAGCGCACGATCCTTGAGCGCGTCCACGACCGCCAGCCGCGCGGCGGCCCGGGCCGGCAGGAGCGTGGCCAGCACCCCCAGCAGCGCCGCGGTGCCGATCGCCACCGGAATGATCCACCACGGGAAGTGCATCGCGGCAGCGGGCGACAGGGCCCGGCGGGCGAGGACACCGGCCACCGCGCCGACGCCCGACCCGAGCAGCCCGCCGGCCAGGCCCACGACGAGCCCCTGGGTGGTCACGGTGCGCCGCAGGTCTGCGGGGGTAGCGCCGGCCGCCGCGGCCAGGCCGAGGGTGCGGCGGGACTGCTCGGTGGACACGCTGAAGGCCGGCGTCACCAGGAACAGGACGAGCAGGGCGCCGACGACGCCGGTGGTGACGATCACCACCAGACGGTTCAGGATGACCACGGGATTCACGAAGACCGGGTAGAGCTCGTCCGTCGAGGGATAGTGCTCGAGCACGTGCCGGGAGACGGCGAACGCCTGCAGATGGTTGATCTGCTTGACGTGATCCCAGGTCACCGGCTCGTCCCCGACCATGAGCCAGTGCCCGTCCACCCCGGCCGGGTCAGCGGTGACCATCTCCGATATCCAGCCCGCGGGCGCCCACGCCCGCTGGCCGTCGGCGTCGACCAGGCCGGAGATGCGGTAGGCCCGCTGGGAGTTCTGGATCACCTCGCCGATGCGGCCGTCGGTGCTGTACCAGCCGTGGTGCGGCGGGGCCACGAAGGCGATGGTGTCGCCGATGGCGACGCCGAGCCGGGCGGCGAGGTCGGTGGTCACCACGGCCTCGGTCGCGTCGGCCGGCCGGCGACCAGCGACGAGCTCCGGAACCAGCAGCGCCAGCGCCTCCGGCCCGGCCTCCTGCAGCGTGGCTGCCGACATCCGGGTCAGGTCCAGGCCCGCCAGCGCCTCGGCGCCGGTCCCGGCCGGGGCCTGGTCACCCGGCGCGAGGAGCAGCTCGCTGGTCGCGATGAGCTCGGGGGAGTTCCAGTACGGCAGGAGACGGTTGCCGGCCGGCAGCCGGGCCGCGAGTTCCGCGCCGCTGGCCGGCACCTGCTGAAGGTCGTCCACCCACGGCCCGAATGGTCCCTCGGGAAGCTGAGGGAAAGGCGCTCCGGTCCGGGGGACGGCCGTCGTGGTGATGACCGCCTGGACGCCATCGGGAATGCTCGCCAGCGCGAACTCCCGGGCCGGCACCTCCGACTGGGTCAGCACCGTCCCGCCGACCAGCGCGGCCATCGGCAGCGCGACGAGCGTGGTCGCCAGCACCGTCCGCACCCAGTGGCGGGCGGCGTCGCGCCGCGCCATGCGTATCGCCGTCGCGAAGGGGCGCAGCCGCCGCAGCCCGGGACGGGGTGCGCGGGGTGG
>JADGGF010000385.1 GCA_019690055.1 Micromonosporaceae bacterium | reverse complement strand
CACCCACGCCGGCGCCGGACAGCACGAACACACCGCCGGCCCCGCCCGACCCGGGCAGCAGGGTCAAGCGCTGGATGCCGAAGCACCGCAGCGCCGGCGCCCACAGGAAGCGGCGCAACCGCCACGACGTCTCCGGCAACTCGTGGTCGGCGAAGCGCCGCCCCACCTCCAGCACGGCGACCGAGTACCCCTTCTCGACCAGCCGCAGCGCGGCCACGCTCCCGCCGAACCCCGATCCGATGATCACGACGTCAACGCGCACGGCGCCATCGTCGCCGACGCCGTAGGGGCCGACAAGCGACCACGTGACGCTCGTCGGCCACCCGAACGGTCAGCCCGGTGACCCGCCCGGCGGACCGGAGCCCTGAGCCGGGAACGGGCGTCAGGGGCGGGGCGGGCGCTTCGGGCTGTACAGCCAGTCGTGGAAGAGCTGGTCGAGCTCCTGGCCCGAGATCTCCTCGGCGAGCGCGATGAACTCCATCGTCGTGCCAGTGGTGTCCTTCTGGCGGGACGCCCATTCGGGCAGGATCCGGAAGAACGCCTCGTCGCCGACCGTTCGCCGCAGGGCGTGCAGGGTCATGGCGCCGCGGATGTAGACGGCCTGGTGGAACAGGTCGTCCGCGCCGGGGTCGCCCGGCGGGACGCGCCACAACCGCTCGTTGTCGCTGAAGATGCGGTACCACGTGTCGAATGTGGCCTGCACGGTGGCGCCGCCACTCCGCTGCGTGCCGGAGTGCTCGTTCCACAGCCACTCGGCGTAGGTGGCGAAGCCCTCGTTGAGCCAGATCTCCCGCCAGTCATCGATGGAGACGCTGTCGCCGTACCACTGGTGGGCCAGCTCGTGGGCGATCACCCAGGACGCGCCACCCTGGTCGACGTTGAAGAACGACTGGTCGTATACGGGGCGGGCCTGGGTCTCCAGCGCGTAGCCGAGCGGGGCATTGACGACGATACCGCCGAGCGCGTCGAAGGGGTACGGCCCGAAGACGGTCTGCAGGTAGTCGATCACCTCGGTCGTGCGGGCCAGCTCCGCGTCGACCGACGTGGGCAGCGAGGTATGGACGGCCGTCACCACGGGCCGGCCGTCGTGGGTGCCCGTCACGACTCGGTAGTTGCCCACCACCATCGTGGCCAGGTACGGCGCCATCGGCGAGGACTCCCGCCATGTCCACGTCGTGAAGCCCATCGGCCCCTCGCGCCGGGACTCGAGCACCCCGTTGGAGAGCGCGGCCAGGTTGCTGGGCACGCTGATGGCGATCGTGTAGGTCGCCTTGTCCCGCGGATGGTCGTTGACCGGGAACCAGGCGGCGGCCGACTGGGGCTGCCCGAGGGCGATCGCCCCGTCATCGGTGACCAGGAATCCAGTCGACGGCCCCGAGGCGCCGGGGTAGCCGCGCGGCTTGCCCCCGTACCGGGCCACGATGGTGAACCTCGTCCCGGCCTCGATCGGCTCGGCCGGGGTGACCACCAGCTCACCGCCGGAGTACTCGGTCGCGGCGCTCTGGTCATCGACGCGCACCGACTCGATGTCCGGGCCGTAGTAGTCGAGGTTGAAGGTGCGCAGGTTGGCCGTGGCGGTGGCGGTGATGGTGGCGACGCCCCGCAGTGTCTGCGTCGCCGGATCGTAGGTGAGGTCGAGGTGGTAGTCCTCGACGTCGTACCCGCCGTTTCCGGCCTGCGGGTAGTAGCTGTCGCACAGGCCGGGCGCGCCCGGGTCGAAGGACGCCTCGGTGTCGACCACGGGGGCACACTCGACGGGTGGCTGCGGCCCGAGGACCGTTCGGGTCGGGTCCGGCGGGTCGGAGTCCGGCAGGCCGGGAGGCGGGGGCGTACAGGCGGTCAGCAGGATCAGGCCGGCCGCCGCCACAGCCAACCGGCGAGCGCCCCTCGGTCGTGCCACGCCAGCCTCCCCGTCGGACCGCGCCCGTCCGTCGACCGGACCAGACCAGGGTCAGAACCCGGCGCCGGGCGAGCGCGGCGAGCCGCCTGGCGCTACCCGTTCCGGTCGATGACCAGGCTCACCTTCTGAAACTCTTTCAGATCTCTATACCCGCACTTCGCCATCGCTCGACGAAGGCCGCCGAAGAGGTTCATCGTGCCGTCGGCATCGTCGCTGGGACCGTACAGCACCTGCTCCATGGACCCGAGGGGTTCCTCAGCCCCACCGAAGGCGCCGCGCGGCAGCTTCGGGTGGCTGGCCGCCGGGTGCCACCACGCGCCGCCGGCCGGCGCCTCGGCGCAGCGGGCGAGCGGCGCGCCGAGCATCACCGCGTCCGCCCCACAGCCGAGCGCCTTGGCGATGTCGCCGCTGGTGACGATGTCCCCGTCGGCAATCAGGTGGACGTAGCGGCCGCCGGTCTCGTCCAGGTAGTCCCGACGGGCTGCGGCGGCGTCGGCGATCGCGGTCGCCATCGGCACGCGAATGCCCAGCACGGTGTCGGTGGTCGACCACGCGTCGGCGCCCACCCCGACGATGACGCCCGCGGCCCCGGTGCGCATGAGGTGCAACGCCGTCTTGTAGTCCGTGCAGCCGCCGACGATGACCGGCAGGTCGAGGTCGGCGATGAACTCCTTGAGGTTGAGCGGTTCCTCCTGAGTGGACACGTGCTCGGCCGAGACGATCGTCCCCTGGATCACCAGGATGTCCACGCCGGCGTCGAGGATGACCGGCGCCAGGGCGAGCGTGTGCTGCGGCGACACCCGTACCGCCACCGTCACGCCACTGTCGCGAATGGACCGTATCCGCTCAGCGATGAGCTCGGGCTTGATCGGCTCGGCGTACACCTCCTGCAGCCGCCGGGTCGCCCCGACGCTGTCCAGGGAGTCGAGCCCGGCGAGCGTCTCCAGCAGCTTCGTCGGATCCTCGTAGCGGCACCACAGACCCTCCACGTTGAGGGTGCCCAGCCCGCCGAGCTGGCCCAGCAGCACGGCCGTAGCCGGGCTCATCGTGGCGTCGCTGGGATGCGCCACACACGGAATCTTGAATTGATATGCATCTAGCTGCCAGGTCGTCGAGACATCGTCGACGTCGCGTGTCCGCCGGCTCGGCACGATCGCCACGTCGTCGAGGTGATAGCCCCGCCGCGCCGACTTGCCCAGACCGATCTCGACGACGTCGCGCACGAAACGCTCCTTGCAACCTAGGGCTCAGCGACCGCGGTAGTTGGGCGCCGCGATCGTCATCTGGACATGGTGCGGGTGGCTCTCGGCGAGCCCGGCGGCGGTGATGCGGACCATCCGGCCGCGCTCCTGCAGCTCGGCCACGGTCGACGCGCCGACGTAGCCCATCGAGGCCCGCAGCCCGCCGATGAGCTGGTGGGTGACGGTGGCGACCGCACCCCGGTAGGGCACCTGGCCCTCGATGCCCTCCGGCACGAGCTTGTCGTCGGTGCGGACGTCCTGCTGGCCGTACCGGTCCTTGGAGTAGGAGCGGTTCTCGCCCCGGGAGACCATCGCGCCGAGCGAGCCCATCCCCCGGTACGCCTTGTACTGCTTGCCATCGATGAAGATCAGCTCACCGGGGCTCTCCTCACACCCGGCGAGCAGCGACCCGATCATGACCGAGTCCGCGCCGCCCACGATCGCCTTGGCGATGTCTCCGGAGTACTGCACGCCGCCGTCGCCGATCACCGGCACGCCGGCCGGTCGGCAGGCCCGCGCGGCCTCCATGATCGCGGTGAGCTGGGGGACGCCGACCCCGGCGACCACCCGGGTCGTACAGATCGACCCGGGGCCGACGCCCACCTTGACCGCGTCCGCGCCCGCCTCGATCATGGCCCGGGCCCCCTCGTAGGTGGCCACGTTGCCGCCGACCACGTCGACCTGGGGCACATCCTGCTTGAGCCGGGCCACCATCTCCAGCACGTTGCGGCTGTGGCCGTGGGCGGAGTCGACGACCAGCGCGTCGACGCCGGCATCCACCAACGTCCGCGCCCGCTTGTACGACTCCTCGCCGACGCCCACCGCGGCGGCCACCCGCAGCCGGCCGGCCTCGTCCTTGGTCGCGTTCGGGTACTGCACGCTCTTGGCGAAGTCCTTCACCGTGATCAGCCCGACGAGCCGGCCGGCCTCGGTGACGATCGGCAGCTTCTCCACCTTGTGGCGGCGCAGCAGGTCCAACGCGGTCTCCCGGTCGACCCCGACCGGCGCCGTGACGAGCGGCATCGGGGTCATGAGCTCGCGGACCGGCAGCGTCGGGTCGGTGGCAAACCGCATGTCCCGGTTGGTGACGATGCCCACCAGCATCCCGTCGGCGTCGACCACCGGGACCCCGGAGATGCGGTACCGGGCACACAACGCGTCGACGTGGGCGATCGTGTCGTCGGGCGAGCAGGTGACCGGGTTGGTGACCATGCCCGCCTCGGACCGCTTCACGAGGTCCACCTGGGACGCCTGGTCCTCAATGGACAGATTGCGATGCAGCACGCCGATGCCGCCCTGGCGGGCCATCGCGATCGCCATCCGGGCCTCGGTCACCGTGTCCATGGCGCTCGAGATCAACGGGATGCCGAGCGTGATCCGCCGCGAGAACCGGGTCGCGGTCGTGACGTCGGTCGGCACGACGTTCGACTCGGCTGGCACCAGCAACACGTCGTCGAACGTCTGTCTCTAATACACAACACCGAGCCCA
>JADGGF010000384.1 GCA_019690055.1 Micromonosporaceae bacterium | reverse complement strand
GAATGATCGGTGGGCGCGCGGGTGATTGATGCCAATCGCGCGATGCTGCCCCTGTTCGCACCGAGCTGAGCGGGCGGGTCGATGAATCGTGATTCGGGTCACCTGTGAGCGCGGCGACACGCAGTGTGATGTCCCGCGCTGGCCTCGATGGGCGGTGATCCCACGCAGCCCCCGGCCCGGTAGGCTGGGCACCGCCCCAGTCCTGCTCAGCACAGTCAGGAGCACGCCCGTGGCTCGCGTCGTGGTCGATGTCATGCTGAAGCCCGAGATCCTGGACCCGCAGGGCCAAGCGGTGGCGGGCGCGCTGCCGCGGTTCGGGGTCACCGGGGTCACCCAGGTGCGGGTCGGCAAGCGGATCGAGATCGATTTCGCCGGTGAGCCCGATCTGGACCAGGCCCGGCTCATCGCCGACCGGCTGCTCGCCAACCCGGTGATCGAGACCTACACCGTCCGTGTCGAGGACGAGGCCGGCCGTGCCCGGCCGGAGCCGAGCCCCGCCGGGGCCGCCGCATGAGCATCGTCGTCGGGGTGGTGACCTTCCCCGGTTCGCTGGACGACCGCGACGCGGTCCGGGCCGTCCGTCGGTGCGGAGGCACCGCAGTGCGGCTCTGGCACGCGGACGACACGCTGCACGGGGTCGATGCGGTGATCCTGCCCGGTGGGTTCTCGTACGGCGACTACCTGCGGTGTGGGGCGATCGCCCGGTTCGCGCCGGTGATGGAGACGATCGCCGACGCGGCCCGCGGCGGTATGCCGGTCCTGGGCATCTGCAACGGCTTCCAGATCCTCTGCGAGGCCCACCTGCTCCCCGGAGCCCTGGTGCGCAACGAGCACCTGCACTTCCGCACCCGCGATCAGCGCCTGCGGATCGGGTCCGTCGCCTCGGCGTGGACCAACGCGTTCGCTCCCGGCCAGGAGGTCGTGATCCCGGTCAAGAACGGCGAGGGGCGGTACGTCGCCGACGCCAAGACTCTCGACGAACTGGAGGCGGAGGACCGGGTGATCGCCCGGTACGTGGGCGGCAACCCGAACGGCTCCCTGCGGGACATCGCCGGGATCCGCAACGAGGCCGGCAACGTCGTCGGCCTCATGCCGCACCCGGAGCACGCGGTCGAGGAGCTCACCGGCCCGTCGGTGGACGGCCAGGGCTTCTTTCACTCGCTGTTCCGACATCTGGCGGGCGCGGGCGCTGTGGCGGCCCGATGAGCACACCGGAGGTCACAATGGACGGTCCCGAGAACCCTGAGCACGAGCCGGGCCGCCGCACCGACCTGTCGGCGCTCGCTTGGCGCCGCCCGGCCGAGTCGGCGCCGCCCACCACGGCCGCGAGCGGCAACGGCGAGACCTCCAGTTACGCGCCGGCGTCCTCCGGTGAGACACCCAACGGTACGGCCGGCACCTCGTCACTGGCCGATACGTCTGGTCCACTGGCCGAAACGTCTGGTCCACTGGCCGGTACGCCTGGGGTCGCCGACACCTGGACGCCCCCCGAGCCGTGGACCCCACCCGCCTGGTCGCCGCCGGAGTGGGAGCCGCCGCGGACGGCTGTCGACTCGCCGGCCGCCGCGGACGCCGCGTCGCCGTGGGCCCCGCCCGCCCTGACGAACTCCGACGACGGTCGGGCGGACGGCGGCCCGGCCGGTGCGGCCGGCGTCGTCGACGCCGGGGCTGTGGGCGTCGCGGTTGAGGTCGATCAGTGGGGTGAGCCGCCGGTGGCGCCGTCGCCGGTGCCCCCGGTCGCGCGCCCGGTGCTCGACACACCGACGATGGAGTACCCGGCCGTCCGGGCGACGACGCAGGTCGATGTCGAGGCGCCGCCCGCTCCGGTGGAGATGGCCTCCTCTGCGGTGGATGTGGCGTCACCAGCACCGACCACCGTGGACGAACCCCGGTCGGACGCTTGGGCGCCCGCCGCCGTTTCGCCCGAGCCGGTCGAATCACCGACGCCGGTCGGGTCACCGACGCCGGTTGCCGCGCTCGGACCAACAATCTCGCCGGTAGCGGGGCCGGAGCCCGTCGCGATCACCGACCCGGTCCCGCAGACGGAGGAAGGGCCGGCGGTCGCCGACCCCGAGCCGACCCCGTTGACCACGCCAGCCTCGCCGACCACGCCAGCTCCGTCGGCCGGGCCGGCCGAGTCAGTCGAGTCGAGCGCGCCGGCCGCGTCGGGGGACGACCTGCCGCCGATCGAGGCGATCCTGCCCCCGCCCGTGGGCTACCGGGAGGTCGGCTTCGACACGGTGATGCGGGCGCTGCACACCGAGGGAGAGTTCCAGCCGTACCTGGAGCTGGGCCTGCAGCCCGACGAGTACGCGCGGATTCGCGAGATCCTCGGCCGCCGCCCGACGGATTCCGAGCTCGCCATGTACGCGGTCATGTGGAGCGAGCACTGCTCCTACAAGTCCAGCAAGGTCCACTTGCGACAGTTCGGCCAGGTCGCGGAGCGCATTGCGGCGAAGGCCGAGGGTCAGCCGACCGCGGCCGGGCGGATGCTCGCGGGCATGGGCGCCAACGCGGGCGTGGTGAAGGTTTCGGACAAGCTCGCCGTCACGTTCAAAGTGGAGTCCCACAACCATCCGTCCTTTGTGGAGCCTTACCAGGGGGCGGCGACCGGCATCGGGGGCATCGTGCGCGACATCCTCGCCATGGGCGCCCGACCGGTGGCGGTGATGGACCCGTTGCGGTTCGGGACACTCGACCACGAGGACACCCGGCGCGTGCTGCCGGGCGTCGTGGCCGGCATCAGCGGCTACGGCAACTGCCTCGGCCTGCCGAACATCGGCGGTGAGGTAGTTTTCGATGAGTGCTACCAGGGCAACCCGCTGGTCAACGCGCTCTGCGTCGGGGTGCTCCCGATCGACAAGCTGCAGCAGAAGGCCGCGACCGGCCCCGGCAACATCGTGGTGCTCATCGGCGCCAAGACCGGCCGCGACGGCATCGGCGGTGTCTCCGTGCTGGCCAGCTCCGTGTTCGGCCACGGCAGCGAGGAGCGTCGGCCGAGCGTCCAGGTGGGCGACCCGTTCCTGGAGAAGCTGCTCATCGAAGCCTGCCTCGAGCTGTATGACCTGAACCTGGTCACGGCGATCCAGGACCTCGGCGGCGCCGGCCTGACGTGCGCCCTGTCGGAGATGTCCGCCGCCGCCGGCCTCGGGATGGCGATCAACCTCGACCTGGTGCCGCTGCGCGAGCCGTCGATGCGGGCCGAGGAGGTGCTGGTCTCGGAGTCCCAGGAGCGCATGCTGCTCGTGGTGACGCCCGAGAACCTGCCGGTCGTGCTCTCCATCTGCAACCGGTGGGGCGTGCTCGCCACCCCGATCGGTGAGGTTACGGCGCCCGAGCCGGACGTCGGCCCCCGCCTGCGAGTCTGGTGGCGGGGCGAGGTGGTTGTCGATGTCCCGCCCGGGTCGCTCGCCGACGACGGGCCGGTCTACGAACGCCCGATGCGGGAGCCGTACGACCGGGAGCTCATGCTGTTCGACCGTCCGGAGACCCTGCCCCGGCCGGAGACCCCGGACGAGCTGCGGGAGACGCTGCTGCGGATGGTGGCCTCGCCGAACCTCTGCGACAAGACCTGGGTCACCGAGCAGTACGACCGCTACGTGCTGGGCAACACGGTGCTCGCCCAGCCCGAGGACTCCGGGGTGATTCGCATCGACGAGTCGACCGGCCTCGGGGTAGCTCTGTCCGTGGACGGCAACAGCCGGTACACCCGGCTCGACCCGTACGCCGGCGCCCAGCTGGCCCTGGCCGAGGCGTACCGCAACGTCGCGGTGACCGGGGCCGTCCCGGTCGCCATCACGAACTGCCTGAACTTCGGCTCGCCGGAGGACCCCGGCGTCATGTGGCAGTTCGCCGAGGCGGTGCGCGGGCTCGCGGACGGGTGCGTGGAGTTGGGCATACCGGTCACCGGCGGGAACGTGAGCTTCTACAACCAGACCGGTGGGAACGCCATCCACCCGACGCCGGTGGTGGGCGTGCTCGGGGTGCTGGAGAACGTGGCCCGGCGCGTCCCCATGGGCTTCTCCGGCGAGGGCGACCCGATCTTCCTGCTCGGGACCACCCGTGAGGAGATCGGTGGCTCCGAGTGGGCGCACGTGGTGCACCAGCACCTGGGTGGCACGCCCCCGTCGGTGGACTTCGAGGCGGAGCGGCGGCTGGCCGCGCTGCTCGCCGAGGCGGCGTCGTTGGGCTACCTGACCGCGGCCCATGACCTGTCCGAGGGCGGGCTGGCGCAGGCGCTGGTCGAGTCCTGCCTGCGCCGGAACATGGGCGCGCATGTGGCGCTGCCGCCGGACGGGCAGAGCCCGTTCGTGCACCTGTTCTCCGAGTCCACGGCGCGGGCGATCGTGTCGGTGCGGCGAGGCCAGGAGCAGGCGTTCGCGGCCCTCGCGGATGAGCGCGGCGTACCCAAGACGGCGCTGGGCATCGTGACCGCGATGGGCAGCCCGCTGGTCTTCGACGAGCTCTTCGAGGTCAGCCTCGACGAGCTGCGCCAGGCCCACACGGCCACCCTGCCCGCCGTCTTCGGCTGATCCGGTCCGGCGTCGGGCGCGTGCCGCGCCCGTCCTTTACCTAGAGCCGTCCCTTGCCCAGAGACAGTGTCGTCGTGGCCGGAACGACGAGAACCACGCGGTGCGGCTAGCCGGTCAGGTCCAACC
>JADGGF010000383.1 GCA_019690055.1 Micromonosporaceae bacterium | reverse complement strand
GCGGGCCAGCAGCGCGCCGGTCACCTGGTTCAGGCAGGTCAGCAGGGCCAGCACCTCCGTGCGGACCTGCTCGTCGGGCAGCTTCGCCACATCCACCGCGGTCAGGGCCGCCAGCCCGGCCTGCACCTGCGCGATCGGTGAGCCCGCCCTCGTACTCACGTGCTAATAGTACCGCTCGTGGCGCGAAATTCGGGAAGAACTCGGCGTGTCGCCGGATAATCCACTGTGGATTGTGCGGGGTCCACCACGCGAGTCGGGAGACCCGAGGTGGGGTTCAGCCAGCGGACACGATGGGCGCGGCGCGGCCGGTGCCATGCTCGCCGGGGCGGCGGTCACCGGAGCCGCGCTGCTCGTGGTAGTCCTCCTCGACGTTGACGCTCCACACATCGTGGCATGTGCCAGTGAGAATATTTTCTACCGTCAGCATGGCCGTCAGCATGGAGTGATCCTGGTTGTTGTAGCGGTGCATCCCGTTGCGCCCCACGGGGTACACGTTGGGCACGGCCTCGGTCAGCCAGGCCCGGATGGTCTCGACGTTGTCGCGGTAGGTGCCGTCGTACGTCGGGTACGCCTTGGGCACCCGGACCGCGTAGCCGGCCTGCACGACCGACGGGTCGCTGATCAGCCCGATGCGGTGCAGTTCCTCGGTCGCGAGCGCCACCAGGTCCTCGTCGCTGCTCGACCAGAGCGCATCGCCCTCGGTGACGAAGTACTCCAGGCCCAGGCAGGTCCGCCCGTCCTTGACCAGGTACGGCGACCAGGCGCCGAAGTTCTGGATCCGGCCCACGTGCACGCCGGGCGTATGGATGTAGATCCAGTTGTCCGGGAACCCGTACTGCTCGGGGACGACCAGGGCGACGGTGAGGAAGTCGCGGTACCGCAGCCCGCGTGCGGCGGCCTGCACGGCGGGCGGGGCCGGCGGATCCATGGCGAGCACGAGCTCCGCGAGAGGCATCGAGGAAATGACGTGCCTCGCATCGACGTACTCCTGGTGACCGTCGCGGTCGAGGGTGAGCCCGGTCGCGCCGTCCGGCGACCGGTGTACGCCGCTCACCCGGACACCGAGTCGGATGGTGCCCCCGGCCTTCTCCACGAGTTCCGCAGCCCGCTCCCACATCATGCCAGGGCCGTACTTCGGATACCTGAACTCCTCGATGAGGCTGGTGACGTCCTGTCGGTTGCGCCCGGGCCGCAGGGCGCCGAGGATCGCCTTGGACAGCGAGAGGTTCTTGATGCGCTGGGCGGCCCAGTCGGCCTGAATCGCCGTCGCCGGCACGCCCCACACCTTCTCCGTGTACGTCTTGAAGAAGATCGAGTACAGGCGCCGGCCGAAGCGGGCCGAGGTCCACCCCTCGAACGTCGACTGGTCTTTCGGGGGTCGCAGCCGGGCCCAGGCGTACGACCCGAGACAGCGGGCGGCCTCGACCAGACCCAGCCCCCGCAGCGCGTTGGCCGCCCGTAGCGGGTAGTGGAAGAGCGTGCCGCGGTAGTGGATGCGGCTCAACCGGGGCCGCAGCATGAAGTCGTCGCCGGGCAGGATCTCGTGCCACAGCTCCTCGACGGCCGGCACTTTCGTAAAGAATCTATGTCCGCCGATGTCGAACCGCCAGCCGTCGCGCTCGACCGTACGGCTGATCCCGCCCACCACGGTGTCGGCCTCGTAGACCTCGACCGGCCGGCCCGCCTGGGCCAGCTGGTAGGCGGCCGTGAGCCCGGCCGGCCCAGCGCCGATCACCCGCACCGGTGGCCCGGCCGCCTCGTCTCCAGGTGCCATGGCTGCTCCCCGTTGTCGTCGCATAACCGGCGCTCGCTGCCCGATTACGGGCGTAACGTCCCTATTGCCGGCGTTACCCCGATGCTGACGGGACGAACGGCGGCCATGGACGGTACGCCGGAAGTTCGCCCGGCTGGGCGCGTGACGGGAGAGCCCCGCCGGGGAGTTGGGTGACCTGACCGGGTGACCTGGCGGGGGAAACCTGGCGGGGAACCCTGGCGTCGGCCGTTCGGCCGCCGTAGTCAGGCGAGGTTGGGCCGGCTGGGGTACCGTTGCGCCGTTGCTCGGGGGAGGAGCGGCCGTGAAGCTGACGATCGTCATGCCCGTCTACAACGAGGCGGCGCGCGTGGCCACGGCGATCAAGCAGGTGCTCGAGGTCGACTTCCCGTGTGAGTACGAGCTGGTCATCGTCGATGACGGGTCGACCGACGCGACGCCCGCGATCCTCGACGCGATCGACGACCCCCGCATCCGGGTGTTCCATCAGCCCAATCAGGGCAAGGGCGCGGCCGTGCGAACCGGCGCGGCCCAGGCGCGCGGCGACTCGATGGTAATCCTGGACGCGGACCTGGAGTACGACCCGCGCGACATCCCCCGGCTGCTGGAGCCGGTGCTCGACGGGCGGGCCCAGGTGGTGTTCGGGAGCCGTCAGTTCGGCAGCCACACCGCCTACTCGTTCTGGTACGTCATGGGGAACAAGTTCCTGACGACCTTCGCGAACGTGGTCTTCAATTGCTACATCTCGGATCTGGAGACGTGCTACAAACTGATGCCGACCGATCTCTACCGATCGTTGCGGGTGAAGTCGAACGGCTTCGGCATGGAGGCCGAGGTCACCGGCAAGCTGCTGCGTCGCGGTATCCGTCCGTTCGAGGTGCCGATCTCGTACCAGGCCCGCAGCCGGGCCGAGGGTAAGAAGATCACCTGGGTGGATGGCGTCGAGGCGCTGTGGATCATCGTCCGGGAGCGCCTGCGGCCTCGCCCGACGACCTGACTATCGTGGGCTGCCGACTGCCGGGCAGTCGATGTCGTCGGATTGTGATCGGGCCCGCCGACGCGGGCGGTGGGGGTGGGCGTTGACCGTCGGGACGACCCCGCGGCGCCGGGTCGCCCGCGAGGCCGCGGTCGTGGCCGCGCTCGCGCTCGGCCTCGCGGTGGTCATGACCTGGCCGGCCCTGCGGAACCCCACCGCCACCCTCCCGCACGATCTGGTCGACTCGGCGCTCGTCGGATGGGTCGTGAGCTGGGGCGCCCACGCGCTCTGGCACGATCCGGGCCGGCTCTTCGACGCGAACGCCTTCTACCCCGAGCCGTTGAGCTACGCCTTCTCCGACACCCTGTTGGGGTACTGGCCGCTGGCGCTGCTCGGACACGGGGTCGCCGCCGCCACGCTGGCGGTCAACCTCATCTACGTCCTGGTCTCCGCGCTCGCGTCGGTCGGCGGCTACGCGTTTGCCCGGCAACTCGGGGCCGGCCCGCCGGGGGCCGCCGTGGCCGGCCTCGCGACGGCGTACGCGCCGTGGCGGCTGTCGCAGGCCGGTCACCTGCACGTCCTCTCCACGGGCGGCATCCTGCTCGCGCTGGCTATGCTCGCCCGCGGGCACGGGTACTCGATCCGGCACGGTCTGCGGCCCGAGCGCGGTCACGCGGGTTGGATCGTCGCCGGATGGCTCGTGGCCGCCTGGCAGATCACCATCGGGTTCGGCATCGGTCTGGTCTTCGCGTACGTGCTCGCGGGCCTGTGTCTGGTCGCCGTCGCGCTGTGGTGGCGGCGCGGCCGTCGGCCCGTCCGGCGCGCCGTCTGGCTGGCGGACCTCGGGGGCGGGGCGGTGTTCGCCGCGGTCAGCCTGTTCATGGCCCTGCCGTACCTGCGCGTCGTCGCCGCCCACCCGTACGCCCGGCGCGGCGTCGCCGAGATCGGCTACTACTCGCCGCCGCTGCACGCGTTCCTGGTCGCGCCCGAGGAGTCCTGGCTTTGGCACGACGACGCGCTCGGCCTGCGCGCCGCCGTCCCGCTGCCCACCGAGATGTCGCTGCTCCCCGGCTACACGCTGCTGGCCCTGGCCGCGGTGGGCCTGGTGGTGTCGGTCTGGCCGCGGCGGTGGCGGATCGGGCTGGGCCTCGGGGTGCTGGTCAGCATGGTGCTCGCCACCGGGACGCGAACCTTCGCCGGCGGTCGCTACACCTACCTGCTGCTGTACCACCTGCCCGGCTGGGACGGTCTGCGGACTCCGGGCCGCCTGGTCGTGTGGACGACGATCCTGCTGGCGGTGCTGGCCGCTGGCGCGGTCACCGCGCTCGGCGCGCGCCTGTCCCGCTTCTCCCGGACCGTCGCCGGCCGCCGGCTGGACCTCGGCCGGCTCGTGGGCGTGCTCGCCGCGGTCCTCGTGGTGGTGGAGGGGCTCAGCGTGATGCCGCACCTCGGGGTTCCCGAGCCGCCGGCCGCGCTCACCGCCGAGCACGCCGAGGTGGTGCGCCCTCCGCTGCTCGTGCTGCCGAGCGACCCGACCCTCGACCCGCTGGTGATGCTCTGGACCACCGACGGCTTCCCCCCGGTCGTCAACGGCTTGTCGGGCTTCACCCCCGCCACCCAGGCCGAGATCCGGTCGCAGACCGAGCGCTTCCCCGACCGGGCGAGCGTCGATCTGCTCCGCCGGTACGGCGTGCGCACCGTGGTCGTGCTCCGCGACCGCGTCGCCGGCACCCCCTGGGCCAACGCCCCCGACGCGCCCGTCGACGGCCTCGGCCTCACCCGCACTGAGATCGGCGAGGCGGTGGTCTACTCCCTGTCATGACGCCCTCCGCCGGCCTGGTGTCAGGAAGGCGTCCTTGTTCGCGCCCCGGCGTCAGGAGGGCGTCCTTGCTGACAAAAGTCCGGGGCCGGCTGGGCGG
>JADGGF010000382.1 GCA_019690055.1 Micromonosporaceae bacterium | reverse complement strand
GGCGGGGTCGATGAGCACGGTGCCGCGGGTGAGCGCGGCCCCGTATGTGTGCTCGATATAGCCGCGCACCGCCTCGAAGAGGTGCTCTCCGGGAGCCAACAACTCCGCATCCGGCGACCCGTCGAGTTGCCGGTAGGCCGGATCGAAGCAGACCCGCGGAACCCGGACCTCCCGCACGGCGCCGCGTGAGAAGTCCCGCACCCGGGGTGGCACCTGCGGAATCTCCCATCTCCCCGGCTCCCGCTTCACCAGCCGGCCACCGACCCGTTCGAAGGCTTCCTGGAAGAATTGACGAATGTAGTTCGGCTGAAGCCGGCGGGCCCGCGCGACCTGAACCTGCCGCCGATACTCGGTGTGCGCGGCCGAGCGGTACACCTCAGGAGTCAATGCGTGCTGCTCGACCAGACGCCGCGTGACCTCGGCGATCCGTTCATCGATGACAGTCTCCAGGTACCGGCGAACCTCCGGGTCGTCGCCCTGCCGGACCGCCTTCAGAAGCAGCTCATGCAGGGGCGTCTCCTCGAACACCTCACCCAAAATATCGAAAACCTTACCTTGAAGGGCCTCCCGCATCACCTCCAGCTTCTCCAGCAGCCGCGTGTAGACGGCGCCCTCGCGGGTCTGGCTGGCGACCAGGTTCCACAGGTGGCACATCTCGGTCTGGCCGATCCGGTGGATCCGGCCGAACCGCTGCTCCAGCCGGTTGGGATTCCACGGCAGGTCGTAGTTGACCATGAGGTGGGCAACCTGGAGGTTGAGGCCCTCGCCCGCCGCATCGGTGGCGATGAGAATCCGGCACTGCGGCTCGGTCGTGAACCGTCGCTGCGTCGCGCGGCGCTGCTCGTGGCTGTGTCCACCGTGGATAGAGGCGACCACGCCCCGGGGGCCGAGCAGCTCCCGGCACCGCTCGACCAGGTAGTCCAACGTGTCCCGGTGCTCCGTGAAGATGATGATCTTCCGTACGTTGCCGTCCGGGTCGACGATGGTGGTGTTCTTCTCCAGCAGGTTGCGTAGCTCGTGCCACTTGCGATCGGTGCGGCTCTGCCTGACCCGCTCGGCCTGGACGAGGAGCTGCTCAAGGACGGCGATCTCGCGCCGCAACTCGTCCGGGGTTCGCGAGGCACTCGCCCCGGTCACCACGAGCTCCTCGTATTCCTCCCGTTCGGCGGCGGCGTACTCCTGCGCGACCACGCCGATCTCGACCTTCGGCGGGCGCGCCCGTGCCTTGGCCGACCCGGCGCCCGCCAGAGTCTCCTTGAGACGCTCCAGCCGACGGCGCAGCGACTCCTCGATGGCCCGCGGGCTGGAGGCCAGCCGCCGCTGCAGCACAGTCATGGCGAAGCCGACGTTGGCGCGCTGCTGACGGTCGTCGAGGCTATCGGCCCGATCGAACTCGTCGCGTACGTACGCCCGGACGGCCTCGTAGAGCGACGCCTCCTCCGGCGACAGCTCGTACTTGACGGTGTAGGCGGCCCGCTTGGGGAACAGCGGCCGGCCCTCGAGCGTGACCAGCTCTTCCTTGGTCCGGCGCAGCCACAGCCCGTCCGCGCCGGTGGCGTGCACGCCGGGACGGTACCGACCCTCGAACCGGTCCGGATCGACCAGGCGCATGAAGAGCTGGAAGTCCTCTTCCTTGCCGGCATGGGGGGTGGCGGTCATCAGCAGGAAGTGGTGGGCGACCTCGCGCAGGGCCATGCCCAGCCGGTAGCGCTTGGTCGCCTTCACCTCCCCACCCGCGCCGTAGTGGGCCGACATGCGGTGCGCCTCGTCGACCACCACCACGTCCCAGGTGGTGCGGGCGAACGCGGCGACCAGCTCATCATGGCGAGCGAGCTGGTCCATGCGGGCGATGAGGCGCAGCGGCCGCTCAAGGACGAAACGGTTCAGCCTGATCTGGTCGATCAGCGCCTGGTCGAGCAGCGTGAACTCCAGGCTGAACTTCTCGTGCATCTCCTGCCGCCACTGCTCGACCAACGAGCCGGGCGCGACGATCAAGCAGCGTTGCACGTCCGACCGGAGCGTCAGCTCGCGCAGGTACAGACCGGCCATGATCGTCTTTCCGGCGCCCGGGTCGTCGGCGAGGAGGAAGCGCAGCGGAATCTGGGGCAGCATGTGCCGGTACACGGCGTCGAGCTGGTGCGGCAGCGGCTGGCACGGCCCGTCGGCGATGGTCGGCCGTGCCTCTTTCCTGATCCACAGCGCCTGCGCGGCGAGCAGAAACTCGGCGGGGTCTGCGTCGAAGGGCACCGGTTGCTCTTCGATCTCGACCAACTGCGGCTCGTTGGCCCGCATGAGCATGCGGACCTCGGGGGTGGCCTTGGATGCGCGGCCGTAGACCACCGTCACCGCGTCCGGGCCCATGGGCATGACCGCGATCACGTGGGCGACCTCGCCCGCGACGATGCCGCGCACCCTCATCCCCTGCCGGAGATCCTCAAGTCGCAAACGGCATCACCGTCCGTTTTCGGGCAAATGTGCCTTATACCGTCCGAGCCCAACGTACGGAGAGCCTAGTACGGACGACGCGTTAGCCGCTGACCGTGATCGGACTGCATCGGCGTGTCGACTTGACGAGCGTCGAGTGCTATGTTCATGCGCTATCGGAGCGGGGCTATATGGAGCGTAGACGTGCGAGTCATCGCGGTCGTGAATTACAAGGGTGGTGTCGGCAAGACCACGTTCACCGCCAATATCGGCGCCGAACTGGCCCGCCGCGGCAAACACGTCCTGCTCGTCGATCTCGATCCTCAGTGCAGCCTGACGCAGTGCTTCTACACCGCGGACGACTATCAGTACCGCATCCGCGAGAACCGCACACTCAAACTCTGGTTCGACACGTTCGTCGATGGCCTACCGCGGGCCAGCTTGGCGAACTTCATCGTCACCCCGCGCGAGGCGAACGCCGCCATACAGCAGCACGGTGCCGGTCGGCTCGACCTCATCGCCTCGGACGTGCTCCTGTTCCAGCTTGATCTTGACGCCGCCCGGGCCGCCGCGCACTCCTCCGATGTCGATCGCGTCCTCTTCCTCCGTCGCCGGGCGCTGCTCGACGCGTTGAGCGCCACCGATATGCCGGCGTACGACTACATCCTGCTCGACTGCCCGCCCAACTTCGGACTCCTAACGCAGGCCGCCCTGGTCGCCTGCCGCGATGTGATCATGCCGGCCAAGGCTGACTACCTCTCGACCGTCGGCTTGGACACGCTCTTCTTCTCCATACACGGATTCCGTGAAGACTACGCCACAATGGTCAAGAAGTACGGCGGCAAGCACGCAGGCGGCGCCTTCAATCCCGGTGAGTATCTGGTGGTCTACACGATGGTCCGGTTCAGATTTCAGCGTCCGGAAGCAGGGCATCAGTACTATATGGACCAAGTCAAGAACGTCCTGAAGCTCGACGCGTTCCAGACCGTGATCCGTCAAAGCGACGCCACCTTCGGAAACATCGGCGCCTCCGTAATACCGCCTGCGCTGAGACTGAAACCGTCCGACCAGATCCACGAAGAGCTCCGAGCACTCACGGACGAGTTCCTCGCGAAGTTCCCCTCGACGAAGGGTTCGGTGGCGGCGGCATGAGCAATCTCGACATTCCCCTCGGCATCCTGCAGCGGATCTCGGAGTTCCTCGCCGGGCTCCCAGAGGATCAGATCGCCGCGCTCGCCGAGGGACGTACCCGCCTTGCCTACATTCCAGCCGGCCAGGAGACTCCCGTTGCTCCCGCACACCCACGCGCGGCGGCTCGGGCTCCCAAGGCCCCCGCTCAGCCACCGCCCGAGACAACGACGCTGATCGAGGAGCTGCGGGGACTAACCAGCCGGGAGGACGCGGCGACGAAGATCGCCGACCTCAGGAAGCCTGCGCTTGTTGCCGTGGCGCGAGCGCTGAGCGTGCCGCGCGCCGGCAGCCTCACCATCGCCGAACTGCGGGCCGAGATCATTCAGGCCACCGTGGGGCGGCGGCTGGAGTCGATCGCGATTCGTGGTTTCGAGGGCGACCGACCGTAAAGCCGTTACCGCCCGGAGCCGCGGGCGACCTGAGTCAGCAGGGTCTCGATCTCAGCGACCGAGGCGTGGCCGGGACCATGCAACCGGGTCAGGTCGGCGTGGAGCCGCCGCAGGGACTCCGTCGCCGCGGCGCGCTCGCCGGTGCCGAGTTGCAGGAGCGCCATCTGCCGACGTACTTCGATGGTCCGCGAGTCGTCCGGGCCGAAGATCCGGCTCACGTCGTCGAGCAGGTCGCCCAACTGTCGCAGGGCCAGCCCGGTCTCCCCGACCAGGGCGTGGCACGTCGCCTCCTTCATGCGGCACTGCAGCACGCGCTCGTCCTCGGCCCCGTACTGGGCGGCGAGGTCGGCGGCGAGCCGGTGGTACTCGGGTCCGGCCGTGCGGTAGTCGCCACCCTCGAAGCGGAGGTTGGCCAGTTCGAGCCGCAGGCGAATCACCTCGGCGTCGGTGTCACCGAATGCCCGGCTCGCCGGTTCCACCGTTTGCGCAAGCAGATCGGCCGCCTGCCCGAACCGGGACTGACGCGCGAGCCCTGACGCCTCCACCCGAACCCGTTCAAGATCACGACGCTGGAAACCGTCGCCCCGGGACGAGCCGTCGCCCCGCGCGGCGGGCCGCCTCGGCTCGCGCTCGGCGGAGACGGCCGGGCTCGGAGCGACCTTTGTGGACAGTGCCTGACCAGTGGCGGGCGGGACAGAAGC
>JADGGF010000381.1 GCA_019690055.1 Micromonosporaceae bacterium | reverse complement strand
ATCGGAATGAGGCCAGGTGTGCTCTTCAGCGCCTTGCGCGCTGCTGGTCCGGACCAACTGTCATGCGTGCTCGTGATCTGCTCGGCTGACACCGAACGCGCAATCGATGAAGCCGTTGGCAAGGCTGGGTACCGCGGCCGGATCGTGCGTCTGCGTCTTGAGGATCCCTTCGCAGGGGTGGTGGAGTTGAACGACCTTGTCCGAGCAGCCAATCACCACCTTGCAGAAATAGGAACCGTCCTGGTCAACATCACAGGCGGGACCACTCTCATGGGTGTCCTGGCCGAGCGAATCGCGGGACGCGCCCGACGAGGACGGCGCCGATCGGTACACCGGTTCGCCCTCATCGACCGGCGGCCGGTGACCGAGCAGGAGAACGATCCCTACCAGGTAGGCCAGGCATGCTGGCTGGACGATCCGCCAAACGAGGCGGCATGAGTACCATCACAGCGACCTTCCGCGTGACGACGCCGATGTTCCTCGGCGGGGCGGACGGCAAGACCGCGGAACTTCGGGCGGCCAGTCTCAAGGGTGTCCTCCGCTTCTGGTGGCGTGCCTGCGCTTGGTCACACTTCGGCGGCGACCTCGCTCGCATCCGGGATGAAGAGGAGAAGGCATTCGGCGGTCCGGGCACCGGGCAGTCGCGCGTGACGATCCGCATGATTGACACGCGGATGCCTCATCAACGAGTGAGCGCGACCGGCATCGGTGGGGCTGGCAACCGATACCTCGGCTACGGCCTGGCCCAGAACGGACGGGACGCCCTGCCGGAGGGCTTCGACGTCGCCGTCACGTTCGGCATCCGCCCCGCCCATGAACCGGTTCCGCTTCTCGTCGAGGCAATCGAGGCTATGGGGAGCCTGGGCGGGCTCGGTGCCCGTAGCCGACGTGGATACGGCTCGCTGTCCCTTCAGGCAATTAACGGCGTGACTCCTCAGCGACTGAACGATCTTCTGCGGGCTTTTCTCCCGCGCGAGCCATCTGGCCTGCCGGACTACACTGCGTTCTCGCCGGGGACGAGGATCCTGGTAGGACCGCCCGGCCGGCCGATGTCCCTTCTCGACCGACTCGGCCAGCGGTATAAGGAGTTTCGCAACACCCTGACGGACGACAAGAAGATCGTCCGGAACTCAGGCCCCGGACATCCTGGCCGCATAGCGTTCGGCCTTCCGCTGCATCTGCAGCACGAGGTCGTACAACCCGCAGCCGACATCACCCGCCGAGCCAGCCCACTGTTCTTCCACATCCACCAGACAGGAGACCAGGCAGTGCCTGTCGTGGCCTTCTTGCCAGCTCGGTTTCTTCCCGAAAGAGCCGAAGTCGTCGTCCGGCACCGGAACCAGCGACCGGCCGACCCCGCTGTTCTCTACGAACCCGTGCACGCCTTCCTCGACCACCTGGCCGGCGGCCGGGAGTTCCGGTTCACGGAGGTACCACGGGAATGATCTGGGAGGTTGAGTTCTCGATCGGGCCGGTGCAGGGGTTCGTGGCGCAGTCGCGCCGGACCCGCGACCTGTGGGGCAGCTCCTACCTGCTGGCGTACCTGGCCGCCTGCGGCATGCAGGCAGCGCGGTCCGCGGGCGGCGAGGTCGTCCGGCCGTACGTCGACGACAACGATCTACTGAGATGGGTCGCGTCCGGCCGCTCAGGCCCGGCGCCCTCGTTCGGGAGCCTACCCAACCACTTCGTGGTGAGCACCACCGCTGATCCGCGCCAGGTCGCCGGCAAGGTCGTCGCCGAGGTACGAAAGGCGTGGCAGGAGATCTGCGACGCCGTCTGGCAGCAGGTCGTCCTGCCGCACGCGGACAAGGGCAACGACACAGCGACGATCTGGAATCGCCAGGTCTCGTCGTGCTGGGAGATCGTGTGGGTCGCCGGCGACGAGGGCCAGATCGGTGGGCTGCTGGAGCGGCGCAAGCACTGGCGCGCCCACCACCTGTCCGACGAGCCCGGTGACAAGTGCACGGTCATGCCTGACTTCCAGGAACTGTCCGGGTACGTCTCGGTGGACCGGCACGAGGCCCGCCGGCAGTCGGAGTTCTGGCAGGCGATCCGACAGAAGGTCGGCGAGCTGAACCTTCGCGATGGTGAGAAGCTGTGCGCACCGGCGATGGTGAAGCGCCTGTTCACTCGGTACGGCCCCACGCCGATCCGCAAGGCCCTCGATCCCGAACAGTGGCCGTCCACTTTGTACGTTGGTGCGGTGCCGTGGCTCCGTCAGGTCGCCGAGCACGCCGCCGAACCGGCCGCGGCGTATGCCGGCGAGCTCAGCAAGGCGGCCCTGCCCGGAACGATCCGCCGCCGCGTCCCCGTCCCCCGGCTGGCCGAGATCACGCAGGACGAGTTCTTCCGGCTCGACGCCAACTTCTACTACCGGCACCTGCTCGCCGACCCGCAGGCGTGCCCGCTCAAGCCGGAGGCCCAACCGACCCGCACCGACCTCGGCAAGCTCCTCGACAAAGTGAACGAGGCGGCCGGCGAGGCGGCCCCGGTGTACTACGCGCTGCTGGTCGCCGACGGTGACCAGCTCGGCCAGCTGATCCGGGAGGTGGCCGACCCACCATCCGTGGCCCGGGCGATGGCGGCGTTCGCCGGCCAGGTCAAGACCATCGTCGAGAAACACTACGGGGTAACCGTCTACGCTGGCGGCGACGACGTGCTCGCCATGCTTCCTGTGCCGGGTGCGCTGGCGTGCGCGGACGAACTCGCGCTCGCCTTCGCCGATGCCTTCCAGTCCCAGGTGGACAAAGCGGCCACGTTGTCGGCGGCGGTGGTCTTCGCGCATATGCGGATGCCCGTCGGTGGCGTCCTCCACCTGGCGCGCCGGCTGCTCGAGGACGTCGCCAAGGAGGCGAACGGGCGCGACTCGCTCGCCGTGGCGGTGGCCAAGCCAGGGGGCGAGAACTGCCGGTGGGTGACGACCTGGACCAGGCACTATCCCCAGCCTGACGGTACCGTCCGCGCCGAACGAGCGGTCAAGCAGCTTGGCACATTGGTCGACCAGATGAGGGACCCGCGCCGCGACTTTTCGGCCTCCCTGCTCCACCACACCCGCGACGTGCTGGATCTGCTGACCGGCCTGGGCCGGGAGCCAGGGGCCACAGGGACGCTGCCGGCCGACCTGGACCTGGCCGCCTACGTCCGGGCCGAGATCACCGACAGTTGGGACGGCGCCGACGAAACCCACACCGACGAGGAACTCGGTGTCCTCACCCAGCTCGTCACCGACCTGCTGTCGCCGTCCCCGGCGCGACAGGACGACGGCCAGCGGGCGCTGGTTGACCGCGGCCGGGTCACCCCGGACGGGCTGCTGCTGGCCGCTCTTCTCGCCGGAGAAGGCAGAGAGGATGACCACCGGTGATAGGCCTGAGCATGAGTGCGATCGACACGCTGCACTTCCGCGACAGCACACCGTTCGCCCCGACCCTGACCTCCCCGGAACACCACAGTGGACAGTTTCCGCCGCACCCCACCACCGTGGTCGGCGCGCTGCGGGCCATGCTGGCCCGCTCGCGTGGCTGGCGGCGTGGCCCCTGGAGTTCAGACATCATGGCCGTCCTGGGCAACGGACCGGACCTTGGCCTACTCACGTTCGACGGGCCGTACCTCCTGCGCGAGCGTGAGCCGCTCTACCCCGTGCCGGCGCACCTGCTCGGCACGGACGACAACGGTTCGTGGCAGCCGTACACGTTGCTGCGGCCGGGATCGCCCGTCCACTGTGACCTGGGCGAGGCTGTATGCCTTCCCGCGCCGGCCCGCTCACTGCAACCGGGCATCCGGGTGAGCCCGGGCACAGGCCACTGGCTGACCCGCGCCGGTTTCGAGGCGGTGCTCCGCGGCCAGCTGCCCGACCAGAAGGAGATCGTGGCGGCGAAGGAACTCTGGGCCGACGAGGATCGCGTCGGCATTCAGCGCGACAACCAGACGCGCACGGTCGTGGAGGGGATGCTGTACACGTCCCGGCACGTCCGGCCGCGCCCTGGTGTCGACATCGGCGTGCACATCACCGGGCTGCCCGATGACTGGTTGCCACCCGCCGACGCGAGCCTGGCTGCTCCGCTCGGCGGCGAGGGACGCTGGGTCGAGGTCCGGCGCTGGTCGGGCGATGCTCGCTGCCACACCCCGGTCTCGGAGAGAACGAACGAGATAACAGTCGTCGCGCTCACGCCCATCGATGCCGGCGAAGACCTCATCCGCCCGGGCGCGGTGATCCGCGAGCTCGGGGATGTCAAGGTCGTCTCCGCCTGCCTGCCGCGGGCTGAGCGCGTCGGTGGCTGGGCCAGCACCGGCGGTCCGGGCCGGCCCCTGCCGCTCGTCGACATCCTTCCGGCGGGAAGCGTCCTGTTCTGCGAGATCGATGAGCCGGAGCGCCTGGCCACCCTACTCACGGCTGAGCCCCTGCGGATCGGGCGTCGTCGCGAGTGGGGATTCGGCGTGGTCGCCATCGGCCTCTGGCCTGACATTGAGGAGTCACGATAGTGGAAAACCTGATTCTCGGCCTGCTGGCCGAAACATCGATTCACCCCGGTGCCGGTCGCAGCCTGGGCGTCATCGACCTGCCGGTGTCGCGGGAGGTCCCGACCGGGTATCCGGTCATCGTCGGGTCGAGCCTCAAGGGCTCGCTCCGGGATGCCCTGGAGCAACAGCTGGGCGACAAGGACCATCCGAGCGTGCGGGCGGTCTTCGGCCGTCAGGAGCACGCCGGTGACGTCCTGGTCTCGGACGCCCGCCTCTTGC
>JADGGF010000380.1 GCA_019690055.1 Micromonosporaceae bacterium | reverse complement strand
GGACCAGCCGGCCGGGCGGGGCCGGGCGCGCCCGCGGCGCCCGGGGCGGGGGCGGCGGCCGACGCCGCCGCCCGGGCGGTCCGCCGGGTCCGCTTCGCCGGCGACACCGGTGCCTCGGCACCGGCGGAGGGCTGGTCGGCCGACGCCTCGGTCGAGGCTGCGCTCGTCGCCGGGCTGCTCGACGAGGCGCTGCTCACCGCTGGGCTGCTCGTCGCCTTGCGCCGCCCGCGCCCCGATGTGCTTGGCGCCGGGGTCTCGGTGGCCGGTGGCAACTCGGGCTCCAGCCCGGGAATCACGTCGGTCACCGGTTCGGGGGTACGCCGGCGGGACCGACTCCGTCCACTCGTGCGTGTGTTCGATTCTGGGGCGGCGCCGGCCTCGCCCGCGCCGCCCGCCGCGATGTCATCCATGCGGACAGGTCTCCAGTTCCGGGCCGACCCGGGCGCGAACAGCCGCTCGCAGCCACACGGGCCGACCGCAAAGTCAGGTTCCGACCCCCAGCGCAGGGCGAGGAGCCGAAGTCTGTCACAACTCGGTACGTGTCGGCCGCGGGTCCCTGGAGGAGCCGGACAGCGCAATCACTCTGCCACCCACGGCCCCGCCTGCCCGATCGCCGCGTCCTCCTCGAGGGGGTCAGCGATCTCACCGCGCGGGGTCACCATGCCTTGGGCCAACCGCGTCACCCGTGGGGGGACCGGAGGCTCGAGACCGGCAACGACCCGCAGGCCAGCCAGCACGTCATCAGGCCGTACTGCAGGGGCACCCTGCCGTACGACGAGTTCCATCATCGCACACTCCTCGGCGCCCCCAGTGTCAGGTACTGCACCCGGTTCCATCGCGATCACGGCGCGTCGCGCGTCGAACCGGCGGCGCCCCTGCTTGGTCAACCGCTCGACCATCACCTCGTCGGCGGCCAGGAACGCGGCCACGGCCGACGCCAGTTGCTCGGCCGACACACCAGGCAGCTCGATCCGCCACCGGGACGCCTCCAGCCGCTCGGACAGGCTCGGGCCCGGGCCGGCCAACCGGACCTCGAGCACGTCGAGCCCCGGTGACAGCGCCGCGTCGAGCGCGGCCCGGGCCGCGTCGGGGTCGACCGGCGTGTGGAGGGCGATCTCGAGGTACTCCGCCTCGCTCGCCGTGCCCGTGGGGGCGGCACTGGCGTAGGAGATCTTCGGGTGCGGGGTGAAGCCCTGCGAGTACGCCACCGGCAGCCCGGCCCGCCGGACCGCTCGCTCGAACGCCCGGGCGAAGTCGCGGTGTGAGGTGAACCGCATCGGCCCGCGCTTGGCGTACCGGACCCGCAGACGCTGGGCCACGGGCAGTTGGTGCTGCTCCGGCTGAGGCTTGGCCATGGTCCTCTCTCGATGATCATCCACCGGGGAATGTCAGGAAGGACGCCCTCTTGACGCCTGGTGCCTAAGAAGGACGCCTTCCTGGCACGGTGAGGGGAAGCAGCTTGCGCCCGGTGGGGCCAATCTGGATCTCCGTGTCCATCGACGGGCAGACGCCGCAGTCGAAGCACGGGGTCCACCGGCAGTCGTCCTGCTCCTGCTCGGCCAGCGCGTCCTGCCAGTCCCGCCACAGCCAGCGCTTGTCCAGCCCCGAGTCGAGGTGGTCCCAGGGCAGCACCTCGTCCTCGAACCGCTCCCGGGTGGTGTACCAGTCCAGGTCCACGCCGTACCGGGGCAGCACCTCGGCGCAGGCCTCGACCCAGCGCTGGAAGGAGAAGTACTCGGACCAGCCGTCGAACCGAGCGCCCTGCTCCCACACCCGCCGGATCACCGCGCCGACCCGGCGGTCGCCCCGGGCGAGCAGGCCCTCGATCAGCGACGGCTCGCCGTCGTGGTACCGGTACCCGATCGCCCGGCCGATCGACTTGTCGAAGTCGTCCTGCCCGGCCCCGTTGATCGCCTGCTTGAGCAGCTTCAGCCGATGGTTGATGGTCTCGGGCGTCGCCATGGCGGCCCATTGGAAGGGCGTGTGGGGCTTGGGCACGAACCCACCGATCGAGACCGTACAGCGGATGTCGCGGGAGCCGGTCGCCTCGCGGCCGGCCTTGATCACCTCGTGGGCCAGCCGGGCGATCTGCACCACGTCGTCGTCGGTCTCGGTCGGCAGGCCGCACATGAAGTAGAGCTTGACCTGCCGCCAGCCGTGCGTGTACGCGGCCACGACCGTCCGGATCAGGTCCTCCTCGGTGACCATCTTGTTGATCACCTTGCGGATCCGCTCCGACCCGCCCTCGGGCGCGAACGTCAGCCCGCTGCGGCGCCCGTTGCGCGACAGCTCCTCGGCCAGCGTGATGTTGAAGGCATCGACCCGGGTGCTCGGCAGCGACAGGGAGACGTTGGTGCCCTCGTACTGCGTGGCCAGCCCCGAGCAGATGTCGCCGATCTCGGTGTGGTCGGCGCTGGACAACGACAGCAGGCCGACCTCGGAGAAGCCGGAGAACTCCACACCGTCGCGCACCATCTGCCCGATCGTGGTGATCGAGCGTTCCCGCACGGGCCGGGTGATCATGCCGGCCTGGCAGAACCGGCAGCCCCGGGTGCAGCCGCGGAAGATCTCGACCGCGTACCGCTCGTGCACGGTCTCGGCCAGCGGCACCAGCGGCTTGCGCGGGTACGGCCACTTGTCGAGGTCCATCGTGGTGCGCTTGGCGACCCGCGTCGGCACGCCGGGCCGGTTCGGCTTCACGCTGGCGATCCGCCCGTCCTCGGCGTACGTCACGTCGTAGAAGCGCGGCACGTAGACGCCCTCGACGCGCACGAGCCGGAACAGCAACTCGTTCCGACCGCCCGGCTGCCCCTCGGCCTTCCACTGCCGCACGACCGACGTGATCTCCAGGGCCGCCTCTTCCCCGTCGCCGAGCACGGCGGCGTCGATGAAGTCGGCGATCGGCTCGGGGTTGAACGCGGCGTGCCCGCCGGCCAGCACGATCGGGTCGTCGTCGGTCCGGTCCCGGGCGTCGATGGGGATGCCGGCCAGGTCGAGCGCGGTCAGCAGGTTGGTGTAGCCCAGTTCGGTCGCGAAGCTCACCCCGAACAGATCGAACGCCTTCACCGGCCGGTGCGCGTCCACGGTGAACTGCGGCACGCCGTGCTCGCGCATGAGCCTCTCAAGATCGGGCCAGACGGCGTACGCCCGCTCGCACAGCACATCCGGCTGCTCGTTGAGGATCTCGTAGAGGATCTGGATGCCCTGGTTGGGCAGCCCGACCTCGTACGCGTCCGGGTACATCAGCACCCACCGGACGGTGGCGGCGTCCCAGTCCTTGACCACCGCGCCGAGTTCGCCGCCGATGTACTGCACCGGCTTGCTGACCAGCGGCAGCAGACGCTCCAGCTGCTCGAATACGGACATCACAGGCATTCGGCACTCCTCACTGGTCGCGTCCCAGGGTAGTCCCCGTCCCCGCTACCCCGACCACGCCTGTCGCCCCCGGGCGAGGCACCAGGCGGGCCACGTCCGCCACATCCGCCTCACACCGTTCATGGACACGGCTGGACGACGGCGTAGCGTGCGAGGTATGGCCGCACCATCCCTGCCATCCGCCCCCCAGGCCCCGCTGACACTCGCCCAGCGTCTGGCCGCCTGGCGCTACGCGTTCCTCACCACCAACCCGCCCGAGCAGGGCGTCGTGGACCAGGTCACGCGGTGGCTCGTCGTCACGCGGGCCGGTGTGCTGCCGATGACGCTCACTTCGGGCCTCATCGCGGTGCTGCTGGCGGCGATCGCCCCGGCCGGGACCGCGGTGGACTGGCTCAACGTCGGGCTGGCGGTGGTCGGCATCGTCATCGCCCACCTGGCGAACAACCTGATGAACGACCTCGCCGACACCCAGGTCGGCAACGACACGGCGGACTACCCACGCGCGCTCTACGCACCGCACCCGATCCTGGCCGGGCTGGTCACCAAGCGACAGCTCGTCGTGGGCATCCTGCTCTGCCAGGTGCTCGACCTCGCGATCATGGTGACGCTGATCGTCCGGCAGGACTGGTGGATCGCCGCGTTCGCCCTCGCCGGGCTGTTCCTGTCATACGCCTACACGGCGCCGCCCCTGCGCCTCAAGAAGATCGGTCTGGGCGAGCTGGACGTCCTGCTCACCTGGGGACCGCTGATGGTCGGCGGGGTCTACTACGCCGGCACCGGCACCCTGACCTGGCCGGTGGTGGCCGCGGCCACCGTCTACGCGCTGCTGCCCACGACCGTGCTCATGGGCAAGCATATCGACAAGCTTCCGTACGATCGGCCGGCCGGGACCCGGACCTTCCCGGTCATCGTGGGCGATCGGGCGGCCCGAATCATCACGCAGGTGATGATTGTCGCCTTCTATATCGGCGTCGTCGCCCTCGTGGCGACCCGGGCTCTCCCATGGCCGGCCCTGCTCGTGGCGCTGGCCGTGCCCCGCGCGGTGAGCGCCATCCGCGCCTTCAGCCGGCCGAAGCCGACCGAGCCGCCGCCGGACAACCCGGTCTGGCCCCTGTGGTGGGCGCCGATCGCGTTCCTCCACACGCGACGCGCCGGTGGCCTGCTCATCCTCGGCCTGATGGCCCAGGCGGTCTGGCTGGCCATCCGGTAGACCATCCGCCGTCCGGCTGACGGGCTCAGTAACCAGCCGATCGGATGAGGCGCTGGGGCGATCACGACCTTGATAAGCGTTTCCGCATACGCAAGACTACGGTCCGTCATGCGGATCACTCATGTGCAGGTTTCGACCCAACCCCGGGCATGTCCCGCGAAATGCCCAAATC
>JADGGF010000379.1 GCA_019690055.1 Micromonosporaceae bacterium | reverse complement strand
AGCCATCGAAGAAATCCGCAAGCGCAAGGCGTGAAGGCCTTCACTGTCAGGAAGGCGTCCTTCCTAGGCAAAAACCGTCAACAAGGCGTCCTTCCTGACGCAGCGCAAACAGGCAGAGCCTGAGCAACGGAGCCTGACCGGAGGATCGCCGTCGGGGAGGGGCCCCACGCGGTGGGGCCCTTTTCCCGTTGTAGGTACCTTGCACGCCAAGGTACCTTGTAGCTGTGGCAGATACGGAGGGGATAGCCGCCTGGTTGCGCCGGGGGACCCTGGAGTACTGCGTGCTCGCGCTCCTGGCTCGCGGCACGCGCTACGGCGTCGAGCTCGTCCGTGACCTCGCCGCCGACCCGGCCCTCACCGCGACCGAGGGCACCCTCTACCCGCTGCTGTCCCGCCTGCGTCGGACGGGCTGGGTCGAGACGACCTGGCGCGAGTCACCCACGGGACCGCCCCGCCGCTACTACTCGCTGACCGAGGACGGCAAGCGGGCGCTGGACCGGTTCCGGCACGAGTGGGTGGCCTTCCGGGATGCCGTCGATCGAGTGATGGGAATCGATTCTCGATGAACCAGACGCGTGGTGATGACCTTGTCGCCGAGTACCTGGACCGGGTGCGGGCGGCCGCGGCCGGGCTGGATCCGGCCCGGCGCGAGGAGCTGATCCAGGACCTGCGCGAGCACATCGAGGCCGCTCGGGCCGAGCTGTCGACCGAGACCGAGGAGGACATCCGGGCGATCCTGGACCGCCTCGGCGACCCGACCGCGATTGCCGCCGAGGCCGCGGTCGGCGAGCCCCCGCGCCCGCCGGTGGCCGCGCCGCCCCAGCCCGTGGCCCCGGCTCCACCGGCGAAGTCCGGTAAGACGGCGATCACGGTCCTGGTCGTGGTGCTCGCCGTGGTGGTCCTCGCGTCGGTCGCGGTTTGTGTGGTCGGCGGGCTCGCGTTCTTCACGTTCCCGACGAACTCGACCGAGATCCACGGAGGGACGCCCGTGGAGGTTCCGCTGCCGAGCCTGGTCCCCACCGCGCGTCCCAGCCCGCACGCGAGCTGACCGACGCCTGATGCAACGGGGCGCCCGAGTTGACGGGTGCCCGCCCCGACAGCGTTCAGCCGGGACGCGGCCCAGAGGGATAGGCTGGCCGGGATGACCGTCCGGCCCGCCTCCGCCCAGCCGTCCGTGGCCTACCTGGACCACGCCGCGACCACCCCGATGGTGCCCGAGGCGATCGAGGCGTACGTCGCCGCGGCCGGGGCCGTCGGCAATGCCTCGTCCCTGCACGCGCCCGGTCGCGACGCCCGACGCCGGGTCGAGGAGGCCCGGGAGTGCATCGCCGCCAGCCTCGGCGCCCGGCCGTCCGAAGTGATCTTCACGGGTGGCGGCACCGAGAGCGACAACCTCGCGGTGAAGGGCATCTGGTGGGCCCGGCGGGCGCAGGACCCGCGCCGCACCCGCATCGTCGCCTCAGCTGTCGAGCACCACGCCGTGCTGGACGCGGTCCGCTGGCTGGCCGAGGTCGGGGCCGAGATCATCTGGTTGCCGGTCGATCCGCTCGGCCGGGTGTCGGTCGATACCCTCCGCGACGAGCTGGCCCGCCACGGGGACGAGGTCGCGCTGGTCACCACGATGTGGGCCAACAACGAGGTCGGCACCATCCAGCCGGTCGCCGAGTTGGCCGCCGTCGCGGCGGAGTACGGCGTCCCGTTCCACACGGACGCGATCCAGGCGGTCGGCCAGGTGACGGTCGACTTCGCCGCCAGCGGCGCGTCCGCGCTCACCGTGACCGGCCACAAGCTCGGTGGTCCCGCCGGGGTCGGCGCGTTGCTGCTCGGGCGCGATGTCGAGGCGACTCCGCTGCTGCACGGCGGGGGCCAGGAGCGGGACGTACGCTCCGGCACCCTCGACGTCGCCGGGATCTCGGCCTTCGCGGTCGCGGTCGAGCTTGCCGTGAAGCGACAGGCGGCGCTGGCGGAGCGGCTGACGTCGCTGCGGGACGACCTGATCGCCCGGGTCGAGGCGGCGGTCCCGGACGCGATCCTCAACGGCGACCGGCAGCAGCGCCTGCCCGGCAACGCGCACTTCACGTTCCCCGGCTGCGAGGGTGACGCGCTGCTGCTGCTCCTCGACGCGGCCGGGATCGCCTGCTCCACCGGGTCCGCCTGCTCGGCCGGCATCGCGCAGCCCTCGCACGTGCTGCTGGCCATGGGCGCCGACGAGGCGGCGGCCCGGTCGACGTTGCGCTTCACCCTTGGCCACACCTCGACCGCCGCCGATGTCGATGCGCTCGTGGCGGCCCTGCCGGGGGCAGTGGAGCGGGCCCGGCGGGCCGGCGAGCTCCGATCGCCGCGCGCCTGACCGGGCCCGCGGTAGGTCTCACTCGTCGAGGTCGTCGAGGCGGCGGGCGGCTTCCACGCAGGTGGCCAGGGCGGCGCGGGCGTACGCCGGGGTGGCGCCGGCCAGCCCGCAGGTCGGGGTCACCACCACCTGGTCCGCGGCCCGCTCGGCCGGGAAGCTCAATCGCCGCCACAGGTCGCTGATCGTGTCCGCGGCCGCGACCGCCGACGGGCGCGTACCGGTGCTCGGCACCACGCCGGCGAGCAGCCCGACGCCGGCGTCGATCAGCTCGCCGAGCTCGTCCAGGGCGGCGGTCGTGGACCCGAGGCGGTTCAGGTCCACCGACACCGCGGCGGCCCCGGCGTCGCGGAACAGGCGCAGGGGCGGCTCGTCGGCACAGCAGTGGACGATCACCGGTACGGCGACGGCGTCGATGACGTCTTTCAGGGCCGACTCCACCGTGGACGCGTCGGCCGGGCGGAGCGTGCGCAGGCCGCTCTCGGTGGGGACCCGGCCGGCGAGCACGGTGGGGATGGATGGCTCGTCGAGTTGCAGCACCAGCGTGGCCTCGGGCAGCCGGCGGGCCACGTCGGCGACGTGGGCGCGCAGGCCGTCGGCGAGGGAGGCCACCAGGTCGGCGACCGCCCCGTGGTCGCGCAGCACCCGGCCACCGATCGGCAGGTCGATGCTCGCCGCCAGCGTCCACGGGCCAACCGCCTGGAGCTTGAGCGGCCCCTGGTAGCCCTGCCCCGCCTCGGTCAGCGCGTCCAGGTCGCGCTCCATGAGGTCCCGGGTCCGTCGCAGGTCCCGGCCCGGGCGGGCGGCGAGCTTCCACTGCCCGATGTACAGCTCCACGGGCAGGCTGGTCAGCAGCCCCGCCCCGCGGCCGATCATGTCCGCGCCCGGCCCCCGGTCGGGCAGCTCGGGAATGTGCGGCAGCCCCGGCAGCTCCCCGAAGACCACCCGGCACGCCTCGACGATGTCCGATCCAGGAAGCGACCCGATCCCGGTCGCCGTCGCCCGACCCCACGGCACGCGCGTCACAGCACCACCCTAGATCCCGTGTTCGTGCGCCCCTGAACCGCTCGAGGCACCACTCACCTCACGGTGGCGGAGCCGAGCACGATGTCCCCGGCGGGATCGGGGCGATAAGCCACGATCGCCTGCCCGGGCGCGACGCCGCGGACCGGGTGACGCAACTGCGCGACCAGCCGTCCGTCCACAAGCGACACGACCGCGGGAACCGGATCGCCGTGCGCCCGCAGCTGCACCTCGCACTCCACGGGACCGTCCGGGACCGGCCCGCCCGTCCACACCGGACGGTCGCCGGTCACGGACGTCACCTCCAGCGCGGAGGCCGGACCGACCGTGACGGTGTTGGTCACCGGCGTGATGGACAGCACGTACCGGGGGTTGCCGTCGGGCGCGGGGCGGGTGAGGTTCAGGCCCTTGCGCTGCCCGATCGTGTACGCGTACGCCCCGGAGTGCGTGCCCACGACCTCCCCGGTGGCTGCGTCCACAATGGAGCCCGGTGCCTCGCCGAGCCGGGCGCGCAGGAAGCCGCGGGTGTCGCCGTCGGCGATGAAGCAGATGTCGTGGGAGTCGGGCTTGTCGGCGACCGCGAGGCCCCGGGCCGCCGCCTCGGCCCGCACCTGCGCCTTGGTCGTGTCGCCGAGCGGGAACATGGCGCGGTCGAGCTGGGCCCGGGTGAGCACGGCCAGCACGTACGACTGGTCCTTGGCCCGGTCGACCGAGCGGCGCAGCAGCCCGTCGGGGCCCAGGCGCGCGTGGTGGCCGGTCACCACGGCGTCGAAGCCGAGCGCCACCGCGCGGTCCAGCACCGCCGCGAACTTGATCTTCTCGTTGCAGCGCAGGCACGGGTTGGGCGTACGCCCGGCCGCGTACTCGGCGACGAAGTCCTCGACCACGCTGGCCTGGAACTCCTCAGCCATGTCCCAGACGTAGAACGGGATGCCGATGACGTCCGCCGCCCGCCGGGCGTCGCGGGCGTCCTCCAGCGTGCAGCAGCCGCGGGCGCCCGACCGGTACGTCTGCGGGTTGCGGGCCAGCGCGAGGTGCACCCCGGTGACGTCGTGGCCGGCCTCCACCGCCCGCGCCGCCGCCACCGCGGAGTCCACTCCGCCCGACATCGCCGCCAGCACCCGCATACCCACGGGATCGAGGGTAGCCGCCCCGCGCGGGTGGCCGGCGGCGAGCGACCCGGTCGGCCCGCCGGCCCCGAACGGTCACGTGCGCCGGGCGCCGTACGGGCACTCGCGCGGTGCGCCAGCCGGGTAGTTGTCGGAGCGGCCGGTTAGGTTCAGAAGCCGTGAGTGAGGACGAGATTCCCGCGGGGAGCGTAGTGGCCGGGGCGGGGGGGGGGGGGGGGGCCGCCGCGGGGGGGGGGGGGGGGGCCGGCCCCGGCGCCCCCG
>JADGGF010000378.1 GCA_019690055.1 Micromonosporaceae bacterium | reverse complement strand
GCCCACGGCGGCGGCACGTTTGACCATGGCCGGCGTGGTGTGGTCGGCCGGCGACGAGCCCCGTCCGACGCGCCGCACCCCGGGCGGGCGCGGGGATTGCCTCTCGGGTTGCGCAGAATTGCCACCCGGGTTTGTTGATCGCCCCACTCGTCCGGTCTAGGCTCCCGGTTGGTTGAAACGTTTCGCTCACCTGGGTGCAGCGGTCGGTGGGAGCAGAAGTATGCGTAGTCGGCGGCGCTATGCCGTGGTCGGTGCCGGGGCCCGAGCCGAGACCTTCGTCCGGTCGTTGGTGACCGCGCACAAGGAGCAGGCCGAGCTGGTCGCCTTCGTCGACGTCAACCTCAAGCGGATCGCGGCCCACAACCGCTGGCTCGGGGAGCTCGGGCACCCGGCCGTGCCGGCCTACCACGCGGACGACTTCGCCCGGATGCTTGACGAGCAGCGCGTGGACACCGTCATCGTGACGTCGATGGATGTCACGCACGAGCGGTACATCGTCGGCGCGCTCGACGCCGACCGCAGCGTCATCACCGAGAAGCCGATGACCACCACCGCCGAGTCGTGCACGCGGATCCTGCAGGCGGCGCGGCGGGCGCGGGAGCGGGCGGCCGCCGCGGGTATCCCCGCCCCGACCTGCGCCGTGGCCTTCAACTACCGCTACAACCCGACCCACGTGAAGGTCCGCGAGCTGCTCGCCTCCGGCGCCATCGGCACGATCGGATCGGTGCATTTCGAGTGGCTGCTCGACGTACGCCACGGGGCCGACTACTTCCGCCGCTGGCACCGCGACGCCGCGAACTCCGGTGGCCTGCTGGTCCACAAGTCCAGCCACCACTTCGATCTCGTCAACTGGTGGCTGTCGGCCCGACCCGCCCGCGTCTTCGCGGCCAACCGCCTCTTCTTCTACGGCGCCGGACGCCCGCACGGGTACGACCGCGGCTACGAGCGGGCGTACGGCTCACCGGCGGCGAAGGGCGACCCGTTCGCGCTCGACCTCGACCGGCAGCCCCGGATGCGCGAGCTGTACCTGGAGACGGAGGCCGAGGACGGTTACATCCGGGACCGCAACGTCTTCGCCCCCGGCGCGACCATCGACGACGACATGGCGGTGCTGGTGCAGTACGACTCCGGAGCCACGATGACCTACCACCTGCACGCGTACGCCCCGTGGGAGGGCTACCGCCTGATGGTCAACGGATCCCGGGGTCGGTTGGAGTTGGAGGTGGTGGAGACGGCGTACGTCGCCCCCGACGCCGGTGCCGCCTCGGCCGACGCCGGCACCATCGCCTCGCTCTACCCGGGACACTCCGGGGTGGAGAACGGGTGGACGAAGCTGACCCTGCACCCGTTCTGGCAGCCACCCTCCACAGTGGAGATTCCCGAGGCTACGCAAGAGGCGCACGGCGGCGGCGACGCCCGGCTGACCGCGGACCTGTTCACCGGCTCTGCACTGACCGTCGACCCGCTCGGTCGGCGGGCCACCGAGGTCGACGGCGCGCTGGCCCTGCTGACCGGGCTCGCGGCGAACGCCTCCTCGGCGGCCGGGCGCCCCTACGACGTCGCCGAGCTCGTCGACCCGGACCTGCTAAAGGAGTCCTGATGGCTGCCCCCGCGACCCTGCCGTGGCTGCGCGTCGACGGCGACCGGATCGTCGCCGAGGCGGGCACCCCCGTCCGGCTGGTCGGCTTCGGGCTGGGCGGCTGGATGAACATGGAGAACTTCATCACCGGCTATCCCGGCAACGAGTCCGCCATTCGCGGGCTGATGCGCGCGGCGATGGGGGAGGAGGCGTACGAGGCGTTCTTCGCCGAGTTCCTGGACGGCTTCTTCACCGACGCCGATGCCGCTCTGCTCGCCGAGATCGGGCTCAACTGCGTGCGGATTCCGGTCAACTACCGCCACTTCGAGGACGACGCCGCGCCGTTCGAGCTCAAGGAGGCGGGGTTCGCGCTGCTCGACCGGGTGATCGACGCGCTGGCGCGCCACGGGGTGTACTCGATCATCGACCTGCACGCCCTGCCCGGCCGGCAGAACGAGCATTGGCACAGCGACAACCCCACGCACGTCGCCAAGTTCTGGCAGCACCGGCACTTCCAGGACCGCGTGGTGCACCTGTGGGAGGCGCTGGCCGACCGCTACAAGCACCGCCCGGAGGTGGCCGGGTACAACCCCGTCAACGAGCCCTCCGACCGGACGGGGCAGGTGCTGCCGGTCTTCTACCGGCGGCTGGAGAAGGCCATTCGGGCCATCGACAATCGCCACATCCTGTTCCTCGACGGCAACAAGTACTCCAGTGACTTCTCCGTCTTCGACCCGGCCGACCCGCTGCCGAACTGCGTCTACACGGCCCACGACTACGCGCTGCCCGGCATCGCCGGCGACGCGACCGAGTACCCCGGGACCGTGCGCGGTGAACACTTCGACCGCGGGGTGGTGGAGCAGACCTTCCTGCGGCGCACCGCGTTCATGCGGCAGACCGGCACCCCCATCTGGATCGGCGAGTTCGGGCCCGTCTATCCGACCGAGGACGAGTGGCGCTACCAGCTCCTGCGCGACCAGTTGGCGATCTACCAGGAGTACGGGGCGAGTTGGTCGTTGTGGACATACAAGGACATCGGCCTGCAGGGGCTGGCGTACGCCCGGCCCGACAGCCCGTACGTACGGCACGTCGCGCCCGTCCTGGCGGCCAAGGCCCGCCTCGGGGTGGACTCGTGGGCCGGACGGGACATCCATATCCGCGACATCCTCGATCCTATCGAGGCGCTCTTCGACCGGGAGTTCCCCGAGTACCAGCCGTGGCCCTGGGGTCGCAAGCAGCACATCGCGCTGCTGGTGCGCCACATCCTGCTGGCCGAGCCGTTGGCGCAGCGCTACGGCGAGCTGTTCCGCGGCGTCGGGCCGGAGCAGGCGCGGACGTTGGCCGGGTCGTTCCGCCTCGAGAACTGCACGATCCGCACCCGGCTGCGGGACACGCTCCGCGACCATCTCGGCGGTGGGGACCGGGGCGGGTCCGGCGAGCGTTGAGAGAACCGAGGGCGCGGAGTGCGGTTGTGAACGGTCAGCTCGGCGAGAGGCTGCTTGGCCGGTTGCGGGACACCGATCCGGTCGGCCGGGCCGGGCTGGCGCCGGAGTCGCGGGCGGCGGCACTGCTACGCGAACTGTCCTTACACGGAGTCCGGATGGCCGCGAGCGGTGGGCCGCTGGAGGACGTGTGGCACCGGGCGCTGGCCGATCTGACCGCCTGCATCCAGCCCGGCCCCGACGGTGGCCCCGACGTCCTGCACGAGGGCGGGATCTACCGGGGCACCTGGTTGGAGAGCACCGGCACCATCAACGCGGAGGTGCTGGCGCGGTTCCTGCCCACCGTCGCGCGCGACACGTACCTGCTGTTCGCCGACCGGGTGCGCGACGACGGGCTGCTGCCGTACAAGGTGACCGACGCCGGCCCATCGTATCGACAGATCCAGACTGTCACACCGCTGGCCCGGTGCGTCTGGCACTACCACCAGGCGTACCCCGACCTGGCCTTCCTGCGCCGCATGTACGACGCCATGGTGCGCAACGACGCCTGGTTGGCCACCCACCGCGACACCCGGGGAACCGGGTGCGTCGAGGCGTTCTGCGCCTTCGACACCGGTCACGACCTGTCCCCGCGGTTCTGGCACGTGCCGGACACGACCTACGGCGAGGACCCGGCGGCGTACCACCCCGACTCGCCGATCCTGCCGTTCCTCGCCCCCGATCTGACCGCGAACGTCGCCTGCCAGCGCGACTACCTGGCCCGCATCGCCGGAGTTCTCGGCGAGGACCCGCAGCCGTGGCGGCTGGCCCACGAGCGCAGCGTCACGGCGCTGTTGACGCACTGCTTCGATGAGGCCGACGGCATGTTCTACGACCGGGACCGTACCGGTGCCCTCGTGCGGGTGCAGTCGGACGTGCTGCTGCGGGTGCTGGCCTGTGAGATCGGGGATAGTGAATTCTTCGAGTCATCGCTGCGGAACTACCTGCTCAACACGCGCAAGTTCTTCGCCCAGTACCCGTTCACCTCGATCGCGCTCGACGACCCGCGCTTCAGCCAGGACTTCTCGCGCAACTCGTGGGCCGGGCCGTCGAACTTCCTGTCCCTGCTGCGGGCGCCGCACGCCTTCGAGCACCACGGGCACCACGTCGAGCTGACCTGGGCCATGATGCCGGTGCTGGCCGCGGTGTGCCGGATGACCCGCTTCCCGCAGACGCTGAACCCGTGGACCGGCGAGCCGGGCTTTACCGAGCAGTACTCGCCGGCGATCCTGTGGACGCTGGACGCGGTCGAGCGCCTCGCCGGGATCCTGCCCCGGCCGGACGGCGAGGTGTGGTGCACCGCTCTGTTGCCCCGCGGGGTCGACCACCACCGCGTGGCCGACGCGGTGGCCTACCGGCGAATCATCGAATCATCGACATACGAGTTCATCCAGGACGGGGTGGACGCCGTGCTGTACCGCGACGGCCACGTGCACGCGGCGTTCCCGGCGGGGTGGCGCCTGGTGCTCGACCGCGCCGGTGACGTCCGCGCCGTCGTCGGGATGTCGGCCCGGACTGTCAGCGGGCGCCTCGTAACCGGCGAGTACACCCTCGACCTCACGCTCGCCGGCAACGAGCGGGTCGACCTCGACGCCCGTGGCGGCGTCACCGCCCGTACCGCCGTCGCCCTGGTACCCCCCACCTCGTGACCCGCGCCTCCAGGGGTGTTGTGTCAGGAAGGACGCCTTCTTGACGCGAAATGCCCAACAAGGCGTCCTTCCTGAC
>JADGGF010000377.1 GCA_019690055.1 Micromonosporaceae bacterium | reverse complement strand
CCTGAGCCTGCCGGTGTGGCCGTCCGTTGTGACGATCTTTGTCGCGATCATTGTCGGCTTCGGGTGGCTGACCGCGTACGCGGTCGAGTTGTCACGGAGCGCGTCGGCGCAGGCCGCCTGATCCGAATCCGCGGCAGTTGCCTACAAGGTGGCGGCCAGAGCCTCCGTACGGTTCGTGATGACGGTGCACAAGCGCTCGATCCGGCTCTCGTCCACGGTTGCACCCGAGCTGCGCGCGGCCTGGACGGCGGTATCCAGGGCGGTCGCCGGTGAAGGGGCGAGCCCTGATATTGCGCGGATCGGTAGGATCCCTCGATGATGCGCTCGACCGATGTCCTCGAACAGCTCGATGCCGCCGCCGAGGAGTTCCTGTTCCCGGACCTTAACAACGGCTACTACTACGCGATCGACGTGCGGCTGCATGCATATCACGACGCCAGTCGGTGGGCGCTCGTCATCGAAGCGGTCGGGTATTCGCCACGAGCTCGCAGTCTCACCGACGTGCTTCACGTCTATGGTAACTGCCTGACCCGCGGCGAGCCCGGCTACGACGACGGCGACTTCCTTGATCGCGTCGACAACTGGGACGACGTCGAGAGCGACGTGCCCGAGATCTACCGTGGCGGCCCGATCGTGGTTCGTGGCCAAGCCATCTCGGTGGCCGCCGAGCCGGGCGAGAAACTGGTTGACGTCTTTCGTCGGCTCGCCCGCAACCACCGCGAGTTGCTGCTCGCCAACGACGTGGAACTGCGTCGGCGAATCCCCATCGACCTGCCCGAAGTGCTACGCCTGGACCAGTGGCACCACCCCATCCTCACCGACGGGGTCCGGCCGAGCGAGTCGGAGACGTTCCAGCAGATCGCGGACGTCCTTACGACCGGCGATGTAGGGCGGTACGCGCCCAGCCAGCCACCCAACACCCACTGGTCCAATTGGCCAGAGTCGGGGAGTCTGTAGCCGCGGCTGCGGCGGCTCGATTGGCCGCGTTACGGGATCGATGAAATGCGCGCAGCCAGACACACGCCCGATCGGGGCGAGCGGACGGTCGGTGTCGCGGTCGGCCGCACTAACGGCAGCAGATCCGGTCGTTGACCGCGACGGCTGTCGCAGGCGGCGACGTATGCCGTCCAGGACGACCTGGAGGCCGCAACGAAACGGGTCGGCGTAGCGCTGCGGTTCTACGACGACACGCTTACCACGACCCTACGGGCCCGGTCGAGGCTGCTCGCCCGGGTGTTCCGCCTCGCCGGTCATGCCCAGCCCCCGATGACGTTCTCGCTGGTCCTCAGCCCTCCCAACGCTGAGACGTTCATGCGACGCATGGACGTTGAGTAGCTCGCCGGAGCGGAATCCGCGGGTAATTCACCCAACGGTTGGCTGCGAACCGAGCAGCCGGTCACCCGGCCGGGCGACGGGGCAAGCTGATCGCGTCGGCGAACTCCGCGAGGGCGGCGATGTGGCGGTCCACGCTCACCGGACCGCCCGGCTCCAGGCCCATGGTGTCGATCGACAGGTGGGTGGCGCCGGAGGCCCGCCACAGCCGCACTGCCTCGGCCGTGGCGTCGACGCCGCGGTTGAGCCGCGTCCGGCCGTGCATGCCCACCGTCGACGGGTTGCGCCCGGCCGCCCGCGCCGCCGACCGTACGACCTTGGCCGCCTCGTCGAGCGCCGGGCCGGGCTGCATCTGCGGGAACCAGCCGTCGCCGAGCTGCCCCGCGCGCTGGTAGGCGGGCAGGCTCTGAGCGCCGAACCAGATCGGGATCGGGCGCTGCACCGGCAGCGGCGCCAGACCCGCCCCGGTCACCGTCTCGTACTCGCCGTGGAACGTGACCGACCGCTGCGTCCACAGCAGACGCAGCAACTGCACCTGCTCGCCGATGCGCCGGCCCCGGTTGGTGAAGTCCTTACCGAGCGCCTCGTACTCCACCTGGTTCCAGCCGAGACCCACGCCAAGACGCAACCGGCCCTGGCTCAGGACGTCGACCTCGGCCGCCTGCTTGGCCACCAGCGCGGTCTGCCGCTGCGGCAGGACGATGACCCCGGCGACCAGCTCCACCGACGTGATGGCGGCCAGATATCCAAAGAGGACGAACGGCTCGTGGAACGTGGAGTCGACGTCGTACGGCGCGTTCCATCCCTTGTGGACCGAGGGATCCGCGCCCAGCACATGATCGAAGGCGAGGATGTGCTGGTAGCCCAACTCCTCCACCGCGGCCGCGTACGCCTGCACCGCCGCCGGGTCGGCCCCGATCTCCGTCTGCGGGAACACCACACCGATTTCCACGCCGCCCACTCTATGCCAGCGGGGCCGGGCGGAGAGGCGAGTCAGCGGAAGGGTACGCCCGCGTTCATCGATCGGCCCGGGCCAGCATCCAGTGCCCGCCGACGCTCCAGCCCAGGAATCGCCGGGGCGTCGGGCCAGCGTCGCCGTTCCCGCCCGCGACGGAGCCGTCGGCGTGGAAGGAGCCGCCCGCGACCACGTGCGCGCGCCCCGCGAGCGCCGGCCCCAGCCGCATCCGGACGTGCCGGGGTCGGGCCGCCGCCTCCTGCTCCGCCCAGGCGACGAACCCGGGCTGCTCCGCCTCGCCGGCCATCGACAGGTAGAAGAGCATCTGCCGCCAGCCGTACGCGGCGTCCTTGATCGTCGGCAGCGGACGCGGGTTGCGGTGCACCCTCTCCACGAGCGGTGGTGGGCGAACAGCGCATCGCGGTGGGCCGGCACCCCGACCCGTTGAGCGAGTTCAATCTCGTGCGGCTCCAGGTCACCTTCCGCAGCGAGCCGTCCCGTCGCGGAACCCCCGCGCACGACCTCGGGTGTCGCCCAGGCCGGCACACCCTTGACCGGCGTACGGGAGCCGACGCGCAGCCGCCCCGAGCGCATGCCGTCGAGCACCTCCTGCCAGCGACGTGCGCGCTCCTCCGCCCGGGCCCGAGTCTTCTCGTCCTCGTGCGTCGTCGCGGTGGCCAGGGCGGCCGCCAGCTGGCCGTGCGGGTAGCCCGCGCCGACCGTCACGTCGCCGTCGCTGTCGGGAGTCTTCACGCCAGCGTGGCGGGCTCCGCCCCCGCGCCCTCCGGGTGAAAGCCCGGTGCTCTCCTGACTGAGCTACACGCTGTCCGCGCCGCAGCGCCGAACGCTGTGCGGATGCTACCGGGGCCTGTCAACTCCCGCCGCTCAATATCGATCCCGCCGCCCAATAACCACTTGGATCGGTGCGGGATCATGGATGTATGAAGCGATTATCAATCCCCCGACCCGGCCGGACACCCCGGCTGGGCATCGACATCGGACGAGTCATCATCAACGGGCCCGCCCATCCCGACGGCGGCGACACCGCCTTCTTCCAGGGCGACGAGGCGACCATGCTCGCCACGCCCGAGGTGCCCGACGCCGTGTTCTCGATCGCGATCCTGACCCGGGCCTTCGCCGGCCAGGTGTGGCTGGTCTCCAAGTGCGGCCCCCGCACCCAGGAGCGTACGCTGCGCTGGCTGCAGGCCCACGACTTCTACCACCGTACGGGTGTCGATCCGGGCCACGTACGCTTCTGCCGGGAGCGCGCGGAGAAGCGGGGCCATTGCGAGGAACTCGACATTACTCACTTCGTGGATGACCGTCCCGAGGTGCACGCGGCGATCCACGGCGCGGTCGACCACCAGTACCTCTTCGGCCCGCAGCCCGGCCCGGTGCCGGAGTACACGACCCACGTGCTGACCTGGCCGCAGGCCCGGGCGCACATCGAGGCGACGCTCCGCCACTACGCGAACGTCAAGGACCACGCGAACGTCACCGATCACGCGAACGTCGAGGGTCACGCGGACGTCGCGGAGCGGAAGGCGCGGCGGTAGGCGCTCGGCGAGGTTCGCATCACCCGGGTGAAGTGGTGGCGGAACGTGGTAGCGGTGGTGAACCCCACCCTCGACGCGATCGTCTCGATCGAGGCGTCGCTGGTCTCCAGCAGCGCCAGGCTGGCCTGCACCCGGCGCTCGATGAGCCACCGGATCGGGCTGGTGCCGCTGCACCGCTGGAAGTGCCGTAGGTAGGACCGCGTCGACATGTGAGCCCGGCGGGCCAGGTTGGCCACGGTGATCTCCTGGTCCAGATTGGACAGTGCCCACTGCATCGTGGCGACCACCCGGTCGTCCTCCGCCTCCGGCGCCACCGGAGCCTCGATGAACTGGGCCTGACCCCCCGATCGATGGGGTTGGACCACCAGCCGCCGGGCCACCGCGTTGGCGATCGCGGCCCCGTAGTCCTTGCGCACGATGTGCAGGCACAGGTCCAGCCCGGCCGCGCTACCGGCGCTGGTGAGCACATCGCCATCGTCCACATAGAGCACAGCGGCGTCGACCGTGACCGCCGGATACCGCTGGGCCAGCAGCTCGGCGTAGCGCCAGTGCGTCGCCGCCCGCCGGCCGTCGAGCAGCCCCGCCGCCGCGAGCGCGAAGGCGCCCGAGCAGATCGACACGATGCGCGCTCCCCGCCGGTGGGCCCGCCGCAGCGCCGCCACCAGCTCCGACGGCACCTCGGCGTGCACGTCGCTGACCCCCGGCACGATCAGCGTGTCCGCGCGGGCGAAGGCGGCCAGACCGTACGGCGTGTGCAGCGCGGCTCGCCCGATCATCGGCACCGCGCCCGGGGTGATCGCGCAGATGGTCAGCTCGTACCAGTCGACCTCGAGCTCGGGCCGGGGCAGCCCGAAGACCTCGGTCACGATGCCGAGCTCGAACCCCGACATCCCGGCGTAGGCGAGCACGCTCACCCGCGGACCGCTCCGCCGCTGCAGGCGTACGG
>JADGGF010000376.1 GCA_019690055.1 Micromonosporaceae bacterium | reverse complement strand
GCCCGGACCGACCTCCCGCCCGGACCGCTCGCCCGCGCCCGCCACCCGGAGGCGATCCGGCCGGTCGCGGCCGGTCACTTTCTCCCCCATCGTCACCGTGGCCCCGCTGGTACGCCGACCGGCCGGGGTTTCCTCCGCGCGGGGCGGTCTGAATCGCCGAGCCCGCCCCGGACGGGTGGCGGTCAGGGCAGGATCGCAAGAGACCGACTGTCACTCGTGGGCCCGAGAGCTCAGGCAGGGGGCACTCATGGCGGTACGGCCGGTGGTGGCGGGCGTCGATGGCTCATCCACGTCGATCGCGGCGGCCGCCCACGCGGCGTGGCAGGCGCACCGGCGCGGGCTGCCGCTGCGCGTCGTCGCGTGCCACGGTCCCGGGGCAACGGCGAAGGCGCAGGCCCAGGCACTGGTGGACGAGATGGTGGACCGGGCGCTGGCCACCGCACCCGACCTGGAGGTCTCCGGTCAGGCGGTGGCGGGACGGGCGGCCCCCACGCTCACCGAGCTGTCGGCCGACGCTGCGCTGCTGGTGGTCGGAGCGAGGGGTCGGGACGGCTTCACGGGGCTGCTGCTCGGGTCGGTCAGCACCCATCTGGCCGCCCACAGCGCCTGTCCGGTGATCGTGATCCGGCCGGAAGGTGGCCCCATCGATCCGTATACCACGGCCGATCTCACCGTCGTCGAGCTCTCCGCCGCCCCGCCACCCTGGCCGGTGGTCGTCGGGATCGACGGCCGGCCGGACAGCGGGGCGGCGGTCGAGTTCGCCATGGACGAGGCGGCGGCGCGAGGCGCACCCCTGGTCGCGCTCTCCGCATGGTGGATGCCGCCGGTCGCCCGGCTCGGTCCGGTCGGGGCGCGGCCACCCCGGAAGCCGACGCCGCCGACCGATACCCAGAGCGTGGAGCAGGACGTCCGACAGATGCTCATCGAGGCGACGGCCGACGCCCGGGCCCGGCACCCGGACGTGACGGTGGACCTGCGGCCGGCCAAGGCGCCGAACCCCTCGGTGGCGTTGCTCGACGCGAGCACCGACGCCGGCTTGGTCGTGGTCAGCCGGCACGACGGCAATGTGCTGACCCGAAGGTTGTTCTCCTCGGTCGGCGACGCGGCGGTGCGCGAGGCGCCCTGCCCGGCGGCCGTGGTCCCCGAATAACCCGCAAATTCCGCTCCGGCAAGCTGCGCGGAATAGTCCACCCAACCGGCAACGACGCGAAACAGAAACCACGCCAGACAGAAACCACGCCAGACAGAAACCACGCGAGACAGCACGAACCAAGAACGAAGCGAGACAGAACCGCACGAGACAGCACGACGCGAGGCAACACGACGCGCGTGACCAGACGAACCGAGCACGGGAGGCGACGATGCGGACGGTAGCGGGGGCTCCGCTCGGCGACGCCGAACTGTCCCACTTGGACGCGTACGTCCGGGCGGCCAACTACCTGTCGGTGGGGCAGGTCTACCTCATGGACAACCCGCTGCTGCGCGAACCGCTGCGGCCCGAGCACATCAAGCCCCGGCTGCTGGGCCACTGGGGCACGGTGCCCGGCCTCAATCTCATCTACGCGCACCTGAACCGCCTCATCGCCACGCACGGCCGGCCGATGCTCTACGTCTGCGGGCCCGGGCACGGCGGCCCGGCGATGGTGGCCAACGTCTGGCTCGAGGGCACGTACAGCGAGATCTACCCGGCGGTGAGCCGGGATGAGCGGGGCATGGCCCGGCTGTTCCGCCAGTTCTCGTTCCCGGGCGGGGTGCCCAGCCATGTGGCGCCGGAGACGCCCGGCTCGATCCACGAGGGCGGCGAGCTGGGGTACTCGCTGGCCCACGCCTTCGGCGCGGCGTTCGACAACCCTGACCTGATCGTGGCCTGCGTGATCGGCGACGGTGAGGCCGAGACCGGGGCTCTGGCGGCCTCCTGGCACTCCAACAAATTCCTCGACCCCGCCCGGGACGGGGCGGTGCTGCCCATCCTCCACCTGAACGAGTACAAGATCGCCAATCCCACCATCCTCGCCCGCATCAGCGACGAGGAACTGGACGCGCTGCTGACCGGCTACGGCTACCGGCCGTACCTCGTGGCCGGCGACGAGCCCGCGGCGGTCCACCAGCAGATGGCGGCGACCCTGGACACCGTCCTCGCCGAGATCAACGCCGTTCAGGCCGCGGCCCGGGCGGAGGACGACCAGGCCCAGGCCCGGGCCGGCGGCGCCGGCCAGGCCACCACGGACCGATCGGTGCGGCCCGGCTCCCGACCCCCGTGGCCGATGATCGTGCTCCGCACGCCGAAGGGCTGGACCGGACCGTCCTGGGTGGACGGTCGGCGGGTGGTGGGGACGTGGCGCTCGCACCAGGTCCCGCTGGACAATGTGCGGACCGACCCCGAGCACCTGGCCCAACTCGAGAAGTGGCTGCGCTCCTACCGGCCAGAGGAGCTGTTCGACGAGGCCGGAGCGCCCCGTCCGCAGGTGGTCGGCTGGCTGCCCACCGGCGACCTGCGTATGGGGGCGACCCCGCACGCCAACGGCGGCCGGCTCACCCGACCGCTGGAGCTGCCCGACTTCCGCGCCTACGCGGTGAAGGTCGACGCGCCCGGCGCCACCACGGCGGAGCCCACCCGCGTGCTCGGCGACTACCTCGCCGACATGCTGCGGGCCAACGCCGCGCATCGCAACGTCCGCATCGTCGGGCCGGACGAGACCGAGTCCAACCGCATCGGCGCCGTGCTGCAGGCGACCGACAAGGTCTGGCAGGCCAATGTGTCCGATGTGGACGAGCATCTGGGGGCGCACGGCCGGGTCATGGAGATCCTCTCCGAGCAGGTGTGTCAGGGCTGGCTGGAGGGGTACCTGCTCACCGGCCGGCACGGCCTCTTCTCGTGCTACGAGGCGTTCGCGCACATCGTGGACTCGATGGTCAACCAGCACGCCAAGTGGCTCAAGACCACGCGGGACCTGCCCTGGCGGGCCCCGATCCCGTCGCTGAACTACCTGCTCACCTCACACGTATGGCGGCAGGACCACAACGGCTTCTCCCACCAGGACCCGGGATTCATCGATCTCATCGTCAACAAGAAGGGCAACGTGGTGCGGGTCTACCTGCCACCGGACGCCAACACCCTGCTGTCGGTGACCGACCACTGCCTGCGCTCGCGCGACTACATCAACGTCATCGTCGCCGGCAAGCAGCCCGGACCGTCCTGGTTGGACATCGAGGCGGCCAACCTGCACTGCGCCCGCGGCATCGGCATCTGGGAATGGGCCTCGACCGACCACGCGGAGCCCGACGTCGTGCTCGCCTGCGCCGGCGACGTGCCCACCTTGGAGACCCTGGCCGCGGCCGACCTGCTGCGCACCTACCTGCCCGAGCTGCGGGTGCGGCTGGTCAACGTGGTCGACCTCATGCGGCTGGACTCCCCCAGCGAGCACCCGCACGGCCTGTCCGACGCCGAGTTCGACGCGATCTTCACCACCGACAAGCCGATCATCTTCGCCTACCACGGCTACCCGTGGCTGATCCACCGGCTCACCTACCGCCGTACCGGGCACGCCAACCTGCACGTGCGCGGCTACAAGGAGGAGGGCACCACCACGACGCCGTTCGACATGGTCTTTCGCAACGACATGGACCGCTACCACCTGGTCATGGACGTCATCGACCGCGTGCCCGGGCTGGCCCGCCGGGCCGCGATCGTCCGCCAGGAGATGGTCGACCAGCGCACCCGTCACTACGAGTACGTTCGCCGCACCGGCGAGGACCTTCCCGAAGTCCGCACCTGGACCTGGCCGGCCGCGACCCGTGAGCCGACCGCAACCGGTGGACCGGCCGCTGGTGGGCCGGCGCTGGCGGCGAAGATCGGAGGACGCTGATGACAACGCCGTCTGACTCCGCGCGACCGCCTGAGTCGCCGGCCCAGGCGCCGGGCTCCCCCGCCCCGGAACCGGGCGCCATGACCCCCGCGCCGCGACCGATCGTGGTCGGCGTCGACGGCTCCCCAGCGAGCTGGCAGGCCATCCACACGGCGGTGTGGGAGGCCCGGGCCCGCCGGACCACGCTCGTGCTGGCCCACGGGTTCCCGGCCGATCCGTACACCTGGTACGGCTGGGCGCCGATGTACGCGGGGCCGGCCTACGACCCGCGTGCCCTGGCCCAGACGATGGTCGACGAGACCGCCAACGAGGTCCGCGACACCTACCCCGACATGACCGTCACGACCGAGCTGCACCCCGGCACGGGGGCGAACGCGCTCATCGAGGCGTCCCGGGACGCCACCATGGTCGTGGTCGGCTCGCGAGGCCGCGGCGGGTTCGCCGGACTCTCCATCGGGTCGGTGGCCGCCCAGACGGCGGCGCACGCGGCCTGCCCGGTGATGGTGATCCGGCCGCTGATCGAGGGCGACACCGAGCCGCTCACCGACACCGGCGACCGGGCGACGGTCCAGCCGGGCCCGGTGGTGGTCGGGGTCGACGGATCCACGACGGCGGTGGATGCGGTGGAGTTCGCCTTCGAGGAGGCCTCGCTGCGCCGGGTGCCCCTGGTGGCGATGCACGTGTGGTGGCAGCTGCCCACCCACGAGGTGGGCCCGGACCTGCCGGACCACATGGATCTGGCGGAGGCGATCGAGGCGGATAAACGCCTGCTCGCGGGCATGCTGGACGACTGGCCGGCGAAGTTCCCCGACGTGACGGTGGAGCTTCGCCCGGTGCAGAGCATGAACCCCTCGCAGGAGCTGATCGAGGCGAGCCGGGACGCGGGCCTGGTCGTCGTCGGCAGCCGGGGCCGGGGCGGGTTCAAGGGCCTGCTC
>JADGGF010000375.1 GCA_019690055.1 Micromonosporaceae bacterium | reverse complement strand
CGGCGAAGGACCCGCGCGTCGTCGAGCTGGAGGAGCGCGTGGCGGCGGCCAGCGGCGGCGAGCGGGCCGACCTGGCGCAGCGCCTGCTCGACGTCCGGGCCGCGGTGCGGGCCGAGAAGCTGGGTGAGGTGGCCGCCGAGTTCGACGCGGTGCACAGCATCGAGCGGGCGGTCAAGGTCGGGTCGGTGGACCGCATCATCCGACCCGAGCGCCTGCGCCCGGAGATCATCGCCGCGATCGAGCATGGCCTCGCCGCTGACTGAGCCCGCGGTGGGCCGGCGCGGCACCGACGACATCGACAGCGGCGGCTATAGTGACGTCATGCGTCGCCGGGCGCGGTGGTGGATCACGGCGGCCGTCGCGCTGGTCCTGGCGGCGGCGTCAGCCGCCTACCTCGGGGTGACCCGGACGCATTCGCTCGAGTACGGCAGCCTGTTCTCGTGGGAAAGCGGCACCCCCAACCAGGATTCGTCGACCGTTTCCTATCCGTTGCGCAACGGCCATGAGGTCGAAGTAGGAATCAGCATTCGCAATCCCGGCCCGGTGTCGATCACCCTCATCGAGGTCTCGCTCCCGCAAACGAGCCTCGTTGTCGAGGAGGTCACCGTCATCGCCGGCAACGCCTGGACCGCGGACTGTTGCCGGCCCGAACAGGCCAAGCCGTTCCACCCCGTCGAGGTCGGGGCCGGCGAGGAGGCGGTCGCCTGGCTGACGCTGCGCCTGACCGGCGCGCATCGCTACGACCCCTGTACGAGATTCATTCTCGTCAACGCCGACGTCGCGTACACGATCCTCGGCACGCGTCGCTATCAGGCGGTTCCGTTGCCCATGGGGCTGTCGTTCGACGCCCCGTGCGACGCCGCGGCGAGCTGACCGACGGACCGCCGCCGCGGCTTTGCCGGGCAACCCGCTCGCACCGGGACGTACGTCGACTCGGCGCCGCCCGGCTATGGTCGGGGCCTGCACCGGTTGACATGGTCCTTCCCATGTGCTCCCATCTATCCCGGGAGCCGATCGACTCACGCCATTGCCCGCACGCTCCGTCCCCCGGGTGTTCGTGCGTGCACCGATACGGACCCTGAGAAGGATCATCATGCGTAAGCAGCTCGCCGGGGCGCTGGCGGCTGCGCTCACTGCCAGCGTAGCCGTTGTCACCCTCGTCATTGGCGCCACCCCGCCGGCGGTCGCGGCCGACAGCGACCCGTACACATTCACAAACGTACGCATTGATGGTGGCGGCTTTGTTCCCGGCATCGTCTTCAACCAGACCGAACCGAACCTCATCTACGCCCGCACCGACATCGGCGGAGCGTACCGGTGGGACCAGGCCGGACAACGCTGGATTCCCCTGCTCGACTGGGTGGGCTGGTCGAACTGGGGCTGGAACGGCGTGGTCAGCATCGCCACGGACCCGGTGGAGACGAACAAGGTGTACGCCGCGGTCGGCATGTACACCAACGACTGGGATCCCAACAACGGAGCCATTCTCCGCTCGTCCGACAAGGGCGACACCTGGCAGGCCACGCCCCTGCCGTTCAAGCTCGGCGGCAACATGCCGGGCCGGGGCATGGGCGAGCGGCTGGCCATCGACCCCAACCGCAACAGCATCCTCTACTTCGGAGCGCCATCGGGGCAGGGCCTGTGGCGCAGCACCGACTCCGGCGTGACCTGGTCCAAGGTCACCAACTTCCCCAACCCGGGCACGTACGTGCAGCAGGCGGGCGACCCGTACCTGGGGGACAACCAGGGCATCGTCTGGGTGACGTTCGACCCGTCGACCGGCACGCCCGGCAACCCGACCCAGGGCATCTACGTCGGCGTGGCGGACAAGGACAACACGGTCTACCGCAGCACCGACGGGGGCGCCACCTGGCAGCGCATCCCCGGGCAGCCCACCGGGTACATCGCGCACAAGGGCGTGCTCGACCCGGTCAACCACGTGCTCTACATCGCCACCAGCGACACCGGCGGACCGTACGACGGTGGCAAGGGCGACGTCTGGAAGTACAGCACCACGAGCGGCACGTGGACCCAGATCAGCCCGATCCCGTCCAGCAGCTCGGACAACTACTTTGGCTACAGTGGACTGACGATCGACCGTCAGAACCCGGACACCATCATGGTGGCCACCCAGATCTCGTGGTGGCCGGACGTCATCTTCTTCCGCAGCACGGACGGCGGCGCGACCTGGACGCGGGCCTGGGACTGGACGAGCTATCCCAACCGCAGCTTCCGCTACACCATGGACATCTCGGCCAACCCGTGGCTGACCTTCGGCAGCAACCCGCAGCTGCCCGAGGTGACGCCGAAGCTGGGCTGGATGACCGAGTCGCTGGAGATCGATCCATTCAACTCTAATCGGATGATGTACGGCACCGGCGCCACCATCTACGGCACGACCAACCTCACCGACTGGGACGCCGGCGGAACCGTCACCATCCGCCCCATGGCGCGGGGTCTGGAGGAGACGGCCGTGCTCGACCTGATCAGCCCACCCACGGGCGCGCCCCTGATCAGCGGGCTCGGCGACGTCGGCGGGTTCCGGCACACCGACCTCGACGCCGTACCCCCGATGATGTTCACCCAGCCGGTCTTCACCTCCACCACGAGCCTCGACTACGCCGAGCTGAACCCCAGCGTGATGGTCCGGGCCGGCAACTTCACCGACGCCGACCGACCAAACGATTCGCACGTCGCGTTCTCCACCGACGGCGGGGCCAACTGGTTCCAGGGCCAGGAGCCCGGCGGGATCAACAACGGTGGCACCGTGGCCGCGGCGGCCGACGGCAGCCGGTTCGTCTGGGCCCCGGGCGACCCGGGCCAGCCGGTCGTCTACTCGGTGGGCTTCGGCAACACATGGACCCAGTCCACCGGCGTACCGGCCAACGCGATCGTGGAGTCGGACCGGGTCAACCCGCAGAAGTTCTACGCGATCGCGAACGGCCAGTTCTACGTGAGCACCAACGGCGGGGCGAGCTTCACCACGGCCGCCTCCGGGCTGCCCACCGGGCACGTCCGCGTCAAGGCCGTGCCGGGCCACGAGGGCGACATCTGGGTGGCCGGCGAGACGGGCCTGTTCCGGTCGACCGACTCCGGCGCGACGTTCGCAAAGGTCGCCGCGGTGACCGATGCCCGCAACGTCGGCTTCGGCAAGGCCGCGCCCGGCCGGTCGTACCACGCGATCTACCTGGTCGGCACGATCGACGGGGTTACCGGTCTCTACCGGTCCGACGACACCGGCGCCAGCTGGGTGCGGATCAACGACGACCAGCACCAGTACGGCAACATGGGCGACGCGCTGACCGGCGACCCGCGGATCTACGGCCGGGTCTACCTCGGCACCAACGGCCGCGGCATCATCTACGGCGACCCCCAGTCCCCACCCGGGACCTCGTCGCCGCCAGTCACATCATCCCCGCCGGTGACCTCGGAACCTCCGATCACCTCGGAACCTCCGATCACCTCGGAACCTCCGATCACCTCGGAGCCGCCGGTCACGTCAGAGCCGCCGGTCACGTCAGAGCCGCCGGTCACCTCCGAACCGCCACCCCCCGGCGGCTGCCAGGCGGAATACCGGATCGCCAATCAGTGGCCCGGTGGCTTCCAGGGCGAGGTGACGGTCACCAACACCGGCTCGGGCACGACGACGAGTTGGCAGGTGACGTGGACATTCGCCAATGGACAGGTCATCACCCAGCTCTGGGGCGGTCGCTATGACCAGAACGGGAGCGCCGTCACCGTCGACAACGAAACCTGGAACGGGTCGATCGCGCCCGGGCTGAGCATCACCTTCGGATTCCTGGCGAGCTGGAACGGCACCAACGGCCCGCCGACGAACCTCATTTGCACCCGGACGCCCTAGGCGCGGCTGTCCGGTCGCGGACACAACTCCGGTCCCCTCACCGCCGCCGAGCTGGCCCGATGTACGGTACGTACCAGCGCCGAACGTCGGGCCGCTCGGCGGCCATGTTGTCGAGCCCCAGGCTCGACCCCCACGAATCGGCGCGAGGCAAATCGGGCCCGACGCGATGCTCGGCGCGTCGCGTTGCCTGCCGGAGCCGGCGTACAGATCCTGGATGGACAGCCGATGCCGTGACATGCGGCGCGAGGCGCCGGTGGGCCCACGATGGACTCCTTTACCGACAGGGAGATCGGTGACAGTGCCGCAGACGACCTGGGTGCAGACAGAGATCGACCTCGACCTGCCGACAACGCCGGCTGAGGAAGAGGGGTACGGCCGCGCAGAGGTTCTCCGCATCACCAAGGTCACCTACCGCCAGCTCGACCACTGGACGCGGCAGGGGATCGTGGTGCCCAGCGTGCGCAGCGCCTCCGGATACGGTTCCCGCCGGCTGTACTCGTTCCGCGACCTTGTGGCGATCCGCGTGCTCAAGCGGCTGACCGACGCGGGCGTCTCGCTGCAGAACCTCCGCCGGGCCGTGGAGACGCTGCGACGGCTGGGCGAGCCCGACCTGGCCAGCACGGTGCTCGTCACCGACGGGCACACCGTCTACCAGTGCCGGTCCGGCGACGAGGTGATCGACCTGCTGCAGGGCGGCCAGGTCGTCGTGGCCATCGCCATCAGCGCCGCGGTGAAGGAGCTCCGCTCGGCCCTGCCGACCCCGGAACCGGCGGTCGACCTGGCCGAGCACCGCGAGAACCGCCGCCACCGGCCCGCCCTCCGCTCGACCGTGCCGCCCGCCGCGGCCAGCGCCGGCTGACCACCGCTCGGGCCGGACCGCCGCTCAGCGCCCGTCGGTCCGGCTCGCGGCAAGAAGCACCGTGGCGTAACCGACCGTGATC